>JBDSWU010000065.1:0-4346 GCA_039926445.1 Saccharimonadales bacterium (SeqCode) | reverse complement strand
CCTGATTGGTGCGTACGTAAGGACTATCGGCCTTGACGGCCTCCGCCACATAGTCATGCTCGGAGCTAGCTCCTGCGCGTGACTTTGCTCTGCGACCTCAGCTCGTTCCTCGTGAGGTTCTAAATCCGCTGATCAACACCAAGCAAAAAGCCCCATTTCTGGGGCTTTTTGCTTGGTGTACTTGACGCACTTTCTTTCGAACACCTGTTGGCATGGCTAGATCAGCTGGCTACCGAATTCAAAATATCTGCGGCTGCAATGACTGACTCAGCTACAAATAACTCAAGTGGCGCGTAAACTTGCTTGGTCTGGGCGATCTCGAGGTATTTGTAATAGGCGTACTTTCGCTCTTTGACAACAATCGGCGGAGTTAGATTAGCTCGCAGTGCCATAGCCAGTAGCAACAAACGACCAGTTCGACCGTTGCCATCACTAAACGGGTGTATCTTCTCAAAATCGGCATGCGTTTTAGCAAGCAGGCTCAAAACATCATCGTCATCCGTATTCATATCAATCGCCAGTTCTGCCATAAGTTCTGGTACTTTCAGCCAGTTAGCAACCGCGGTGCGAGAGCCCATAATGCGCACGCCGTGTTTCCGATATTGGCCAGCATCGCTGACAATACCGTTCATAAGCCGTAAATGTATCCCGAGCATGAACGCTTCATCTATCAACAACTTGGAATCGGCTTGCAAGCAATCGAGTACCCAGTTCAGAGCCGCTTGGTGATTGCGTGCCTCAGTCTGCTCAATAACCGTTCTGTTTGACAAGACCTTGTGCGAGAATATAACGTCTTCGACGTCTGACAGGGTCATAGTACTGCCTTCAATAGTATTGGTGTGGTACGTCAGATAGAGCGTCAGCGCATCCAGAACCGGCCTGTTCCTAGTAATGTCTGTTACCGATAACTTGTGCTGTAGGGCCGCCGTTTTTGTTGTAGCTAACTGTGCTGGTGCAACTACCTCAACGCCAATAGTATCTAGGTACAGTCGTTCAATATTTAGTAGCGCATTGTTGCGGGGCTCAGATCGTTCTCGTAGCCAGGCATTAACTGTCGCAAACGAGACACCAAGCTTCTGAGCCAACTGCTCTTGTGACCATTCACTAGCTTTGAGGATAGACTGTAATTGTTGCAGATAATTCATAACTTTATAAGTATATCACTAACACTATAAAGTTACAATGAAGCTGCTAAGCGAGAACGAGGACACGGTTCTAAGAGATGTAGTGTTCGAAGTCCGCTCAACCACATCGGATTTTGTGCCTAAAACAAAAGATTCGACCGAAGTCGAATCTTTGAAAACTGGGGTGTCCTGATTGGTGCGTACGTAAGGACTATCGGCCTTGACGGCCTCCGCCACATAGTCATGCTCGGAGCTAGCTCCTGCGCGTGACTTTGCTCTGCGACCTCAGCTCGTTCCTCGTGAGGTTCTAAAATCCGCTGATCAACACCAAGCAAAAAGCCCCATTTCTGGGGCATTATGCTTGGTGCGGATGAGAGGACTTGAACCTCCACGCCTTGCGGCACCAGCTCCTAAAACTGGCGTGTCTACCATTTCACCACATCCGCGCACTCGAGATATTTTACTTGATCCGGCGATAAAAGACTAGCTGAGTGTCGCCGTAACTGCGATTGTCGATCATCTCCATGCCGGTGAAGGCTGGCCATTCGGCCTTACCTGGCCAATTAAGCACCAGTAGACCAGTGTCATTGACGTGGCGCTGGATGATTTTCATATCGCGCCAAGGCATGTGGTCGAATGGCGGGTCGGCGAAGACTAGGTCAAACAGCTGGGCTTGATGGCGGGTCGACCAGGCGTTGTAGAAAGCCCGGACAGTGGTGACCTTGTCTTCGATGCCTAAGGAGGCAATGTTTTTGTCGATGATGGTGTGAGCGCCTTTGTCGACTTCTATACACAAGGCAGAAGCTGCGCCGCGGCTGATTGCCTCGATTGCGACAGCACCAGAGCCTGAAAATATGTCGAGTACGGTTAGGCCCTGTATGTCGCCAAGTACACCGAAGATTGCGCCCCTAACTTTCTCGGCCATAGGATGAGTGCGATGCCCGTGTGGACTTTCGAAAGGCCGGCCACCGAGGCTTCCCGCAATTACGCGCATCAGCGACCCAGCTCCAGAACTCCGGCCTCACGGGCGGCGCCATGCCAGATAGTTGTCACGGCTTGCATTAGAGTCGGTACAAGGCGGTTGCGTACCCTTCGGGCTAAAGGCAGAGTCCAGCCGGTTTTGTAGTAATCATCATAGTAGTTCATACGAGCAATGTCTTGCGCCAGACTCCTGTACCATTGCCCGAGAGGCTGGGCAGCAAACGCTTGAATCTTGTCGTCAGTTGGGGCCTTCCATTTGAGGTGGGACGGCGCTATAAGTATCGCTATGCCCCATTCGAACAGCGCGTGAGTCGTCAATAGACCGCGGGCGCCCCACATCTGCCAGTTATTACTGATCTGATGACCGAGGTTATCGCCGGGCAAAACCAGCTTTTTGAAAACAGTATCACGTGACTCTAAGCTCTCGCCACCGCGGAGCTCAATAAGCTTTTCGCCATATGGGTAATGATGGGCTGGCGTCAGCCCATCAACGACGGCGTGAGCTAGCCAAGCCGCCTCATAACCAGCTCTGACTGTGTCGCGTTTGCGCAGGGCCGCCACCAGTAAGTTATAGTGGCTCTCTATCAGCTCTATCAGCTGCTTGTCCTCTAAGTCGAACGGTTGTAGGTAGTGCCACGGCTCGTCACGGGCGGGACTTTTACGCTTAATCGCATCTGGGCCCTTAACCCCCTCAAAATGAAGTATGCCGCGGATGTGCGGAAAATAAATATGCGGCGCTAATTGTTTGAGGTGCCTGCGAGCCACCCGGTCAATTTTTTGGTGGGCACCAAGCAAGCGACCCGAAGCCCGGGTCATAGTTGATCCAGAATACATTAGTTGAGGTTGGTGACCGTTCGAAGCCGGGTTACATTAGTCATGAGTTGGGTATATTGTAGCAAATCTTGGCGGCTATCGATAATTGCCTGAGCTTCAGCGCGGGCGGCGGCGATGAGTTTGGTGTCGCTCAGCTTAGCAACCCTTAGGTCTAGTTGTCCGTGCTGCTGTAAACCATAGATCGCACCCGGGCCTCGCAGCTCCAGGTCTAATTCTGCAAGTTTGAAGCCATCACCGGAGCTTTCTAAGGCCCGTAGCCGTCTGGAGGGCGGCTTGCTGTCGCTGAGCATCAAGTAGCAGTAGCCTTGATGTTGGCTACGCCCGACACGACCGCGCAACTGATGAAGCTGGGCTAAGCCAAAGCGCTCGGCCGCTTCTACGAGCATGATGGTGGCATTTGGCACGTCAACTCCCACTTCAATTACTGTAGTCGAGACCAGAATATCAAGTTCGTGGTCGACAAATTGTTGCATAATGGCTGCCTTTTCGGCCGACTTAAGTTTGCCGTGTAGTAGTCCGATCCGTCGATGCCGAAAAACACTGGTCTGAAGTTCAGAGTACACCGTTTCTGCCGATCGAACCTGTAACACTTCCGAATCAGTTATCAGAGGACAGACGACAAATAGTTGGCGGCCAGTTTCGAGCTCGCCATCGACCGTCTCGTATAGCTGTTTGCGCGAATTGGGTGAGCAAATCTGAGTTATTATCGGTAATCGCCCAATAGGCTTCTCAGCCAGCAGCGATATGTCTAGCTCGCCGTAAAGCGTAAGTGCCAACGACCGCGGTATCGGCGTGGCAGTCATGCTGAGCACATGTGGCATATGTCCGGCTTTAGCTTGCAATGTCTTGCGTTGGTCAACGCCAAAACGGTGCTGTTCGTCGACGATTACCAGCGCTAACTTGTCGATATTTACTTTTTCCTGTATCAAGGCCTGCGTACCGATCATTAGACGTGTCTGACCGCTGGCAATTGCTGTTTGAGCCCGCCGCTTGGCAGCCGCCGGCAAACCACCAACCAGCAACCCGACCTGGTCAGCCAAGCCCATCGGCAGCAATAGCCTATGGACGGTCTCGGCATGCTGACGGGCTAGTAGCTCGGTCGGCGCCATCAGTGCAACCTGCCAGCCAGCTTTAATCACCATCAATGCGGCCATCGTGGCAACCACCGTTTTGCCCGACCCAACGTCGCCTTCGATCAAGCTGTTCATCGGTCCGGCGCGTTGCATATCTAGATATATTTGCCAGATGCAGCTGCGATGCGCACCGGTTAGTCGAAACGGTAAATGACCCACGAACTCACGGGCCAATGCCTCGTCGAAGGCAACGACCAGCGCTTGCACGCGTTGATTTTCCTGTTTGTTTAGAAGCGCCGCCAGACTGAGACAAAACACTTCCTCAAAGCCAATC
>JBDSWU010000064.1:0-10329 GCA_039926445.1 Saccharimonadales bacterium (SeqCode) | reverse complement strand
CCACGCCATCATGTCCGAGTGCGATCGTATCCACCGCGGTGCACTCAGCAACCTGCACCGCCAACTCCTTAAAGGCACCCGTCTTTGCCTGGCTGTCCCGGCCTGGAAGCTTAAAAAGGGCTTCGTCCACCTTAAAACCCTTGATTACTTGCGTGAACTAGGCTATAATCGTATAGAATTTCAGTTTGCAAAGCAGGAGGAATTGATCTACTTCAGAGAAGACCAATTTGTCGCCCGCGAACTCGTTGTATTAGTAAAGAATTAAGGATAATGCCCCATGTCACACGTCAAAGCCGGTGGAACAAGCAAGAACAATCATAATAACGCCGGTCAACGCCTTGGCGTTAAGCTCTTTGGTGGCGAAAAAGTCACTGTTGGCCAAGTCATCGTCCGCCAGGTCGGCATGACCAAGCGCGCCGGCGTCGGCACCAAAGTCAGCCGCAACTTCACTATCCACGCCCACCGCGATGGTACAGTCAAATACACCTCACGCCGCTTCCGCCTCTTCTCCGGCCGCTCCGTCGCCCGCACCGAAGTCACCGTCGTCTAACCGCTTTTAGCCAAAATAACCGGCCATCCTTTTAAGCTGTCTTTTAACAGCTAACTAATCGAGAAGTTCAAGTTTTACTATTGGGAGAAATGTAGTAGCCAATACGTGGTTTTATAGCTACAGCTTGTAACAACTGACCGCCCAAACGTGACTTATCATCAATCGCGGCGATGTCCGTCTCGATACATCGAAGATATGCCGGGCCCTCGACTCCGCTATGGCGTTCAGCAAAAAGTTCAGATATAGCCTGCTTGCGGCCAGCGTCTAGTGCATCTGCCCAGTCGCCACCGACAAACATTGCAGCAGCGCTCTCAGCCACGTCTTCCCCAGCCTCGGTCTGGCCATATGGCGATGGGTTTTTAAGGCCACCATTAAAGACAGCGTCTTGGCTTAGATTAGGTACATTATACTCATTGCGTTCATATGCCCAACCAAATTTTTCACTTGGCAGTGCTTTGTGCTCAGTCTTTAACTTAGCCTCAACTATATGTGTAAGTTCGTGAAAAAGTGTCGATTCTATATCGTTACCTGAAACCGCCATAGCATCGACTTCGCGCGCTCCCAATTGTGGCACTTGCTTCTGCTTTAACAGATACTCATTGATCATTACAGCCCCATTACCTCCGGCTGTTGCTGTACTTCTGGCAGCGCCGACTTCAGATGCCGAATCCTTGATTTCTCCCCAGATTTTGGATGTTTCTGGCAATATGGCCAGCACTTTGACCGCTTCGGTTGAACTACCACCAGTAACTTGATCCATCTCGCGTAGCGAGTTCATTAACTTCTGCAGAGCGTACCCAGTCAATGGAGTTTCGCTAAAGTTCATGATACGAAAGCCGTCACGCCCATTATTGACTTCAAAGATCTGTGATATGTTCTCGACTTCTCCCAGCGCCGCAGTCGGCAGTAAGTTGTAATCATCATCGGTGTTGGCCGCTACAGCAAATGCCGCTTGGCGCTCGATTAAGTCACGCTCCTTACCGGCAAAAACAGTGTGCAAGTCATGTTGTTCAATATCAGTATCATTCAAAAACGAACGACCGGCCAGCGCTTCGGTCAATCCAGCTTGCGCCAGATCTTCCTGAGACAAGTCAACTGAAAAAGTGCGCGGACTAACCTCGGGTCGCTCATCTAGGCTCAAAAACTCAACTCCACCGTTATGGACAAGCTCAGTTACCCTCTCGTCGTATGCTTCACTGTCTAGTAAAACTTCGCCTACCGGACGGGTGACGCGTTGGGTCGGATCGAGCTCCTGCACATTAACACCCCAGTCCTGCTCGCCTGCTGGCAAAGTGTTAGCGTAGTTATAATTGTTGGTTTCTGAATTCATTGTTTCTACCCACTACACGAGCTAGTTCCAGTACTTGCTGGATTTTATGCTGGGGTCATCGCCCTTGTTAGGGCGGATACTGCCAACCGCTAGGATAACATTGTCGAAAAGCTGGCCGACTTTTGCTACACGGGAGCCGGTGCGACTGCGCTGCTCGGTGCGAGGTTTGTAGTCACCAAAGGCATAATCAATCATATCTTGGCGATTAGTTGGAATTGGCTGGGTAGCTGCTAGTGCCTCGTTGGTGTGTACTTCTACGGGGACTTCTCCCTGGACTTCGCCGTCAATTGTGACAGTTATGTGGTGGGCTTCAGGGTTTGGTTGAGGTTGTGAGGGATTTTGCATATGTATGTTTTTAATTACTACAAACACATTAGCATAAGCTTTGATTAAAGTCAAGTCTGTGGCCTGCCCTACTCCGCCAGAGCAATCTAGGCGAGGTGGTGGCGGATGCGTTCGACGACGTCGGCGATGACAACTTGGGATTTGACTAGGTAGTCGTCGACGCCTAGGGACTCGGCGCGTTGCTTGTCGGAGTCTTGGCTGAGAGCAGTCAACATGATGACCTTGAGGTTGCCTGTTTCAGGAGTATTGCGGAGGATGTCAAGGACATCAAAGCCGCTAACTTTGGGCATCATAACGTCTAAAAGGACAAGGTCGGGCTTGTAAGTTAGAGCTGTTGCTAGTGCGTCTTCGCCGTTGGAGACGCGGCGGACGTCGAAGTTCTCGGCCTGGAGCCGGGTTTCGTAGACACTGGCAAGGGCGTCATCATCCTCTACTAAAAGGATGCGCTTCGAGGAAGCCTGTGGTGAAGTGGGGGTTGATGTATCCATACTGCTTATCCTAGACTATTCCGGTCAAATGCTCAAGTAGTTAATTGGAAGCGGTCAATGACTTGATGAAACCGTCGAAAAGTGGGTGGGCGCGTACTGGGCGACCCTTGAGCTCAGGGTGGAACTGGCAAGCTACGAAATAAGGGTGATCGATGGCCTCGATAACTTCTACCAGCCCGGACTGGGGATTGGTGCCGACAGCCCGAATTCCCCACGACTGGTACTGGTCGACGTAGTCGGGATTGCATTCGTAACGGTGTCGATGGCGTTCGGTGATTTGGTCGGCGCCGTAGACTTCGCGGGCTTTGCTTCCTGGAGCCAGGTCGCACTGGTAATCGCCGAGCCGCATAGTGCCGCCGGTGCTCTGTAAGCCTTCCTGGCCAGCCATTGTCAAGATGACTGGGTCGGGCGTGTTGGGATCAACTTCGGTAGTGTTGGCAGTCTCAAGGCCATGCATGCGGGCGGCGGCGATGACCGCCATGTGTAAGCCATAACATAGACCGAGGTATGGTAGTTTGTTCTGCAAGGCGTGCTGGGCGGCTTTGATTTTGCCGTCGACACCGCGAGTTCCGAAGCCGCCTGGCACGACGACACCGTCATATTTGCTGAGCTCGCTGGCAATGTCGTCTGCTTCGCCGAGTTTGGCGGCATCTACCCACTGGATATCTAGGTTGACGTCATTCCACCAGGCTGCGGCTTTTAGGGCTTCGAAGACACTGATATAGGTGTCAGCGTTGTCGAGGTACTTGGCGATGAAACCGACAGTGACGGTGCGGTCAAAGTTGGTGGTGGCCCTGGTGACCATGTCGCGCCAGGTGGTTAGGTCGGGCTTGGCAGCAGCCAGGCCCAGACGCTGCGTGATAACGTCGGTGATACCGCTGTCCTCGAGCGTCAACGGTACTTGATAAATACTGCTGGCGTTGGGTAATAGCGCAATTGCTTCTTCGGGGACACCGCAGAACAGACTGAGCTTGGTTTTGACGCTTTCACCTGGCGCGTCTTCGGAACGGGCCATCAGTATGTCGGGGGCAATACCCAGACCGCGCAGCTCGCGTACAGAGTTCTGAGCCGGTTTGGTTTTGGTCTCTTGGCTGGCACCGAGATAAGGCAGATAAACCAGGTGGACATATAGACAGTTTTCACGGCCAACGCGCATGCTAAACTCACGAATCGCTTCGATAAAACTTAAGCTCTCATAGTCACCGACAGTGCCGCCGATCTCGACGATGTGGACGTCGTGACCCTGCCCGGCTTCCTCAATATAATCCTGAATTGCGCCGGTGACTTGGGGGATAATCTGGACGCTTGCACCCTCATACTTGCCGTCGCGTTCGTCCTGGATGACTTTCAACAATACACGGCCACTCATCAGACTGCTGACTTGCGTTAGTTCCTGGTCGATAAAGCGTTCGTAGTGACCCAGGTCGAGGTCGGTTTCGGCACCGTCGCGAGTGACAAAACACTCGCCGTGTTCGCGGGGGTTAAGTAATCCGGCGTCAACGTTAAGATAAGGATCGCATTTTTGGAGGTTAACCGACAGGCCTCTGGCCTGCAGGAGGTTAGCGATAGAGGCGGCGGTGATGCCCTTGCCGAGTCCGGAAAGCACACCACCTGTCACAAACACATATTTAGTTGGCCGCTTGTCTGCCACCTCTATCACCTCTCTCTTTTATTCTCCTAATGCTACCCTAATACTACCCTGCTTGGCAAGTTATTTGTTGAGGTAGGCAGTTGCGGCTTGGAGTTGAGTGTCAATCTTGTTTGCGGTGTCATCTTTGGATTGCTTGACTGTTTGGTCTGGCGTAATGCCTTTGTGGTTGATGTTCTGTCCATTGGGGCGGAACCAGCTAGCGATGGTGACCTTTAACTGAGAGCCGTCGTTAAAGTTGATCAGGCTTTGGACGACGCCCTTGCCGTAACTCTTCTCGCCAATCAGATAGGCGGCTTTGTTGTCATGCAAAGCACCGGCTGTAATCTCGGAGGCCGAAGCGCTGCCAGGGTTGATAAGCACAACCGTTGGGATACCACTCAAAGTGCCGATGCCGGTGGAACGATAATCTTGGATGACAGTACTGCCACGCTTTTCTTGTAGTACCGTACTGCCGGCTGGCAGCCATAAGCTTGAGACATTTACGGCGGCATCTAGCAGACCACCGGGGTTACCGCGCAAATCTAGGACTATAGCTTTGACGCCGGCAGTTTTGAACTTGGTAGCGGCTTCAGAGGCAAGACGACTGGTGTCGTTAGCGAAGGTAGTTATCTGGATATAGCCAATATTGCTGTCTAGAGTTTTGGTGTTGATACTAGGCAGTACGATATCGTCGCGGGTAATGGTGAAGTTCAGGTCCTCGGACTTATTACGGACGATCTCTAACTTGACCGACGTGCCCTTGGGACCGCGAATCTTGCGGACTGCATCGTCAATCGACAGACCGCTGGTCGTCTGACCGTTGACATTGATGATTATATCCTTGGGCTGCAAACCAGCTTTTTCCGCCGGCAGGCCAGCAATCGGCGCGACGATTTCTAGATTGCCGTCAGCGTCTTGCCCTAACTGAGCGCCGATACCGCTAAAGGAGTTGTTTAGGTCATCCTCAAAGGACTTTGCCTCTTTGGCCGTGAAATAAACCGTATAAGGGTCCTTCGTCGACTCTGCTAGGCCGTGTTTAAGTCCGTCAGTAAGCTGGGTAGTGGTTAAATTACCATTGTAATTGTCCTTGAGCGACTGATACAGTTGGTCGACGCTGCTGAAGTCGAGGTTTTTTGGCAGCTGGCCGCTGGCAGCCTGGTACCCACCGCGTTGCAGGCCCAATGTGATACGACCGTTTCCAACGCCGACACCGACTGTAAAAATTAGGGCTGCTATCAGAAGTGTTGTGAAGCGACTGCTCCACAAACTAGTACGAACACCGCGGGCGATGGTTGCTGCACGGCCTGCTTCAACAGGTGCTACTGCCTGTATTGGTAGTGACTTCAGTTTTGGTTTCAAACGCATTACACCAAGTATAGCAAGAAATCCTGTCTAGGTTGAGGCTAAAATTGCGGCCTAATGGAATTGGTAGAATTCGAGGTTAGGCGTGATCTTTAGGTCCATTTCACTGTATCGGCCATTGACGTTGATGTTGTACTGACCAACGCGCACCCAACCCTCCCCTTCGGAGGATGTACCCAGGACGACACCGACATGGCCGACGCCACCGATCGGCATATAGACTACCGTGCCGACAACTGAGGAACTGGAGATGACAGAACCGCCGGGGATGATATCAGCTGCACCACTTTCAGCGAGCACCCCGTGCCACTGATTGGCATTGCCGCGGGCTTGACCGCGGTAGTTACCAAAGGTTGGCACATAGTGCCCCTGAGCTGACTCATACCAGGCAGCGTAGGATACACATTCGCGGTTGTATTCGCCCCAGCTGTCAAAGAAGCTGTCCTGAGGAGCATCACAGAGATATGACGGGTAGCCGCCACCGCAATATACTTGGCCGGTTAGATTACGGTAAACGATGGTGCCGTTGACCGAACTATTGGTACCACCACCGAAGGCTCGGGCATAAGCAGCACGCTGTTGAGCTTGCAGTGATCGAATCGAAGCATTATTGGAGTTAACTTGGGCGACGTACTGGTTTTGTTGGCTTTCATTATATGACAATAACTCTGATTGTTGTGATCGGCTGTAAGCCAGTTGAGCCTGTTGGTCAGCCTGGTTTTTGATAAGCTGGTCGAGCCCGAGTTTATCCTGTTGCAATTTTGCTTGCAGAGTCGTTATCTCAGAAATTTTGCTGTTGAGTTGGTTCTGCACAGCCGTGCGATATTCTTGCTTATCAATATATTCACTAATATCAGTGCTCCCGGCCAGCTCCTCGATAGTCGTAACTGTACCGTCGACATACATGGCGGTAACGTCGGCGCCCAGCTGCCCCTTTTTGAGGTTGATCAACGCTTCGTTGTCGGCGATTCGCTGGACTGTGTCGGCTTGTTTGGCCTGGTTTGATGCCAATTCGGCTTGCAGCGTTGCGATTTGCCCGGCGAGTTGACTAATAATACTCTGGTACGTGGCTGCCTCGGATTGCAGACCGCCGATTGCGGCCGAGGCGGCGGCATTTTGGCTACGGATCGCGTTTATTTGGTCATCATAAGTATCGGCTGCCACCATTGGTACGCTACCAACGACGCCGATAGCCATGGCAATCAAAGATAGTGACTGCAGGCGTCGAACAGAGGTCTTTAACTGGTTTATAAGTTGTTTTTGAAGCATTGTTTTTGTTTTGTTTATGCTAGTGATTATTATACCATTCGACGTCAAACTTGTCTCCCCTCCCCGGCCAAGACTGGCTGTGGCTATTTGAAATTTGTTATTTGATTCTGAACTTTAGATACCGTCTTGTAGCAATGATGGACGATGCGGTACCTATAATTATACCGACTGCCAGTTGAAGCGCAAGTAGCTGCAAGAAATGATCACCGAAGTATTTACTAGCGTACCCGATGTCAAATAAGCCTAAACTCGTCGCCTGAAGCGAGCTACTGGCCGCCACAAATGCCGAATTGATGATAAAGACGGACGCTAGTCCTGCCAGGATACCGTAGATAATACTCTCAACTATGAATGGACCTCTAATATAGCTCGTGCTGGCTCCGAGCAGGCGCATAATCTGTATTTCGTCACGGCGATTGAAGATGGCCATCTGGATAGTATTAAAGATGATGAGCGCACAAATAATAGCAAAAACAATTACCGATATAACCCCGATGCGGCGTAGAACATTGGTGGCATGAGTAATCTTGTCGATGACAGCTTTGCGGTTACCGCTATAGGATGGCGACCCTTGGATTTGCAGCGCCTGGTTGGCTGGTGTCGTTAGCGCGTTCTTAATGTGATTGATCTGATTGAGATCATAGGGCTTAATGTGGATCGTCGCCGGGATCGGGTTATTGGTGGCGCTTATAGCAGCTAACAACTGAGCGTTGCCAGCGTTTTGGCGTTGATAAGCCTGCAGTGCTGCTTCCTTGTTGAGGTATTCAATCGATTTAACTTCTGGAAGTTTTTTGATCTGGGCTGTTAGAGCCTGACCTTGTTCGTCGCTGGTGGAGTCAGACAAGAACACCGAAACGTCTATCTTATCGGTGATCTGGGCAATAGTATTGGTAAAGCTGGCGTTAGCAATTACCGAAAACAGCACAATTGTCAGAGTCACAATCATTACGGCGATAGCCGCCACAGCCAGCGTGACATTACGAATGAAATTGACCATGCCAGTATGGATGATTCGACCAAGAGTAATAATCTTGCGCTTGATCGGTTTAGGCCTCATACGCCGCATTCGCTCGATCGGAGTGAACTCGACCGTTTTCAAGTGTCACAACTCGACGTTTTAGTTTGTTAACAATATCTTGGTTATGAGTTGTGAGGAGTACTGTGGTGCCATAACGGTTAATCTTCTCCAGAACCTTTATGACGTCCCAGGCATGTTTAGGGTCGAGGTTACCGGTTGGTTCATCGGCGATTAGGATACGCGGCTGACGGACTATCGCCCGAGCGATGGCCACGCGCTGTCGCTCGCCACCAGACAATTCGCGAGGCATACGATCTTCTTTACCCTTGAGATTAACGATATCCAAAACTTTGGGCACAGTGTGCTTAATCTCCTTGTTACTTATGCCGACGATCTCTAACGCAAAAGCCACGTTTTCGTAAACTGTTTTGTTCGGTAACAGCTTGAAGTCTTGGAATACAACGCCGATCTTGCGTCTGAGCAGCGGGATATCGCGGTCTTTGAGCTTGTCATAATCTATGCCGCCGATGATAATTTTGCCGCTAGTTGGCCGCTCTTCGCGAGTCAGCAACTTGAGAAGCGTGGTCTTGCCGGCACCACTCTGTCCGACGACAATAACAAACTCCTTTGGTTCGACATGCAGACTGATACGGTCCAGGGATGGCCCCAGGTTTTTACCATAAGATTTCGATACCCGATCAAGCAAAATCATTAGCACTATTGTATCATCAAAACAGTCTGTCGGCTACGGCATGTTACTGCTCGTTCAGCCGTTGCTAAGGTGTTGCTCTAGGTAAGCGTCGACTAAACCATCAAGGTCACCGCCCAGCACCGCGTCCGGGTCGCTGGTTTCGTAGCGAGTGCGTAAGTCCTTAACTTGCTTGTAAGGGTGAAGTACATAGGAGCGAATTTGGTTGCCCCATTCAGCAGATTGGTTGGGGCCTTTTAGTTCGCCTAGGTGGTCCTGGTGCTGCTCCAATTGCAACTGAGCCAAGCGGGAGCGCAATATCGTCATGGCCGTTTCCTTGTTTTGCAGCTGAGAACGTTCGTTTTGGATTGCGACGACAATGTTGGTTGGCAAGTGGGTAATACGTACTGCTGAGTCGGTAGTGTTGACACTCTGACCGCCTTTGCCGCCGCTGCGGTAAACGTCAATTCGCAGGTCCTTATCATCGATAGCCAGGTCGGTGTCCTGGTCGACTTTGGGCATGACTTCTACCTTAGCAAAGCTAGTTTGGCGTAAATTGTCACTATTAAACGGGCTTAGTCGCACCAGTCGATGGATGCCGTGTTCACTCTGCAGTTTGCCGTAGGCATAGTTACCGTCGATGGCTATGGTTACACTCTTGATGCCGGCTTCTTCGCCGACAGATTCGTCAATAACAGATACTGCCCACTGGCTTTTCTCGGCATAGCGCTGGTACATCCGGAGTAACATCTGCGCCCAATCCTGGGCATCGGTACCGCCGGCGCCAGCATGAATACTCAGGATTGCGTCATGGTCATCGTAAGGACCATTGAACTTCAGATCGGCTTTGAGTATGTCGAAGCTGGTTTGCAACCCGGCAAGCTGATCTTTGATCTCGTCTACCAGCGTCGGGTCGTCCAGTGACAACAATTCGGTAACCTCTTGGGCGTTTTTTTGAAGTCGAAGCCAAGGCTCGACCCGGGTTTCAAGCTTAGCAATCTGCTTCATCGTCCCCTGCGCTCGTGTTGATTCATTCCAGAAATCTGGCTGTTGGCTGGTAGTCCGTAACTGCTCCAATTGTTGAGCAAGTTCGTCAATGTCTAGGCGAGCAGCCGCCTCATTGATCTCGATTTTCAAGTCTTTGGCAGTGATAGTCAGGTGGTTATCCATAACTTCAGTATACCTGCTATCGCTTCCAGAGTGGGGCAAGCTGCTCACGGAGCTGCTCAGCAAAGGCTTCGCCGCAGTTGCCCAAGACACCGACTCCCCATAGATTTTCAGCAAACATTTCGCCGGCGATATCGATAATCTGGGTTTTGGTTACGGCCTTGATGCGTTCTGGTATCCGATAATAGTCCTCGACAACTTCGTCAAAAAAGTACCGTCCGGAGTAACCAGACGAAGTACCGCCGACAGTCTGTCCTGAGCGCTGGAAGCGGCCGAGGGCGTACTGCTTGGTAGCGGCGATTTCACTGCCTTTTATGTCACCTCTGATGACCTTGGTTATCTCATCGACGATGATGTGCAAAAGCGCCTGAGCGTTTTTATCAGAAACCTGAGCACCAAACCACCAGTTGCTAGCGTCGCGGGTTTGACTGAGACCTGAGTTCATGCCGTAGACTAAGCCCCGCTCGCGGGCTGTCCCTAAA
>JBDSWU010000063.1:0-3927 GCA_039926445.1 Saccharimonadales bacterium (SeqCode) | reverse complement strand
ACTTAGCCCGCTCTGGTTAAAAACTATGATGTCACCGCGATTAGGTACGTAGGCGTGATGGGTTAGGCGGGCCCAGGTACGAGGTACTTTCCAAATGATGAGCTTATCGGCGTTTTGGAGGGTATTTTGCATGCTCGGGCCGTCTACTTGGTAGGACCGGAAGACAAAGCTAATCATTAACAGAGCTATTAGGAATGCCGTAACTAAAATACATACAGTCGATAGAATCTCGCGCATTGGACCGTCGCCGCCACTCTTGCCGCGAGGCTGACTAGTGATTATGACTGGGGAGCGAGAGTCGTTCATTCAGTTTCTAACTATAGCACATGTCGGCTGGTTTTCTGGGGTTTACTCATAAGCATGATGACGATATAATAAAGTCATTCGAGATGGATGCGTCAAGATTTAAAAGGCGAGAAACACAAACACCGCGCCAAGCTACCAATGTCAGCCCGGAGGCAATGAACGGAATCGTCAGCCCCCAGGCTGGTTTTCGCCGTCCGGTTGCACCATCACCCCTAGTGCGACCAGCACCAGTCTTGCCTACAAGCCCGCGGCAGACACCGCAAAGTATTGCACCTGTTTGGCTGCGAAGCCCCACGCCTGCACAAGCGACATCACAGCCAATCCCGACCCCGACCGCTCCGACCCCACCGGTTATTGCCACACAACCTCTTGCGGCCGAAGTTCAAGCCCCTCGCAAGTTCCCATTTGATATGAGTCTACCTGGTGGCGAAAAGTCACTCGGAGCAATGCGCCAACTAATCGCGCGCGGTCGCTGGTTTGCTTTCCGTAAGTGGGCGCTGCGCGGCGCCATCGGTGTCCTCGTGCTAATAATCGGTGTTGGCGGTCTGCTTTTTTCGCAAGGAGCGTTCAAAGCTCGTCAAGTTTTCCAGGGCAGTGCGGCTCCAGCAGCTTCGCTCAAAGCCAATGTTAACCCCGATTTGCTAAAGGGTGAGGGCGATGGCCGAATCAACATATTGTTGCTCGGTCGCGGCGGTGGAGGCCACACGGCGCCTGATCTGACAGACACGATGATGTTGGTCAGTATTGACCCCGTCAACCATACCCAGTCCTTGCTGAGTGTGCCGCGGGATCTGTGGGTAAAGGCACCGAATGCGGGGAGCATGAAGATCAATGCCGCCTGGGAAACAGGCGAGTTCAAATACCTAGGTAAGGTCAAGCCTGGTAGCACTGATCCAAAAGCGATTCAGGCAGGTTTCGATCTCGTAGACCAAACTGTTGAGGCAGTCCTAGGCGTGCCGATCCACTACAATATTATCGTTGATTTTGGTGCCTTTGAGCAGGCTATTGGTACGGTCGGCGGCGTAGCTGTCAATGTACCAGCTGATCTCGTTGACCCATCTATGGCTTGGGAAAACAGCAATAACCCAGTGCTGGCCAAAGCTGGGCTGCAGACTTTCGACGGCTCCAAGGCTCTAATGTATGTTCGTTCGCGCCATACCTCGAGCGACTTCGCCCGTAGCGAGCGCCAACGGGCAGTGCTCCTGGCCCTAAAGTCCAAGGTCCAGACCCTGGGGACGCTCAGTAATCCGCTAAAGATCTCGCAATTACTTAATGACTTTGGCGATAATGTCAGCTCCGATCTCAGTATCAATGACGCTAGCCGACTGTACTCCATCACCAGCGCCATCGATGATGCCGCCACTAGCTCGATCGGCCTGGCCGACAAGCCAAACGATTACATAACAACTGGATCACTCAACGGCCAGTCGATAGCCTTACCTACGTCTGGGCTAAATGACTATGCCGCTATACAGAAATATGTCCGTTCGCAACTCAAGGACGGCTTTATCCTAAAGGAAAACGCTAGCGTCATGGTCTACAACGGCACGACGCTACCCGGAGTAGCCACGGCAGCAGCCTCGACGCTCATATCATATGGCTACAACGTTGTAGGGGCCGCCAACACGCCAAACACCGGCTGGACACAGACAACTCTCATTGATTACAGCGGCGGATCAGCCAAATATACCCGCAACTACCTGGAGCAGCGCTTCAAGGTCAAGGCTGTCACCAAATCCCCAGACTCATCGATAGCGTCAAATGGCGCCAAGTTTGTTATCATAATAGGTAGCGATGAGGCAACTAGTACGCAAAATTAAGCCGGCTTCCGGTTTTGCACACATCTTCTACCTGGTACTACTAACGATATTACCAGTCAGTGTGTTTATCTTTGTGCGCCTTGATTTCTTAGGCCTGGCGCTGTTGATGACGCTGCTGAGCAAATGGCGAATGTTTGCCGTCAAGCCACGCTTCTGGGCGTCCAATGTCAGGGCCAACTCGGTCGATATCATGGTTGGCATCTCAATTGTACTGTTTATGTCTCATAGCCAAAGCTTATTGTTGCAGATTGGCTGGGTTGTAGCATACGCCGTTTGGCTGATGGCCATCAAGCCGGGAAAGGGCATCTTCAGGATATCTGTACAGGCCGGAATTGCTCAGCTAGCGGCACTGTCAGCTTTGTACTTGGTGTGGCCTGATGGACCGCTGGTCGGACTGACTTTTCTAACAGGACTTATTTGTTTCCTGTCGGCCCGTCACTACTTCGATAGTTTTTCCGAGCCTTACGCCAGGATGCTGGCCTTTGTTTGGGGCTACTTTGGAGCGGCACTGGCGTGGCTTCTCGGACACTGGCTGCTTTACTACCGATTTGTTGGTCAGCCAACTTTGCTGCTGACTGCGCTTGGTTACGGTATGGCGGTTATCTACTATCTGGATCATCACGACCGACTTAGCAAAGGCCTGCGTCGTCAATTTGTGTTCATCATGATTGCTATAGTGCTAGTTGTACTGACTTTCTCCGATTGGGGAGACAAGATCGTCGGCTAAGCGGACCATCTAGTCTGATGTAGTCATAGGACCGCACAGGAATTTACTCAGCTAGATCAATTTGGTTATAAACATAAAAATGTATACGGCGTACAGCTAGTTTGACTTGCGAAAAACTTGGATAAAGTCCTGTGTCTGAAGGCTTTCGTAGCCGATTGCTTGAGCTATGCTGAGTAAAGCGGAGTGTTGCTCCGGCAAAGACTCACACAATATATACAACGGTAGTTTTGATCTTTTTGCTATCTGATCAAACAAGCGACGGTATAGATCGAGGCCATCAGCTCCAGCAAACAGCGCCAATCGAGGCTCGTAGGTGGCAGCGCGGTTAATCGGATACTCATCTGGTACATAAGGCAGGTTGCACAGCAGCACGTCGTAGTCACTACTAACTGCTGATAACAAATCGCTGGCGATCACCTTATTTGAAGTTGTGTGATAAACAACGTTCATTTTAGCGATTTTGGCTGCCGACGGGTCGATCTCGACTAGGTCTACAATTGCTCCCGGGACTTCCAAAGTGGCGGTTATGCCCAGAGCACCGCTGCCTGAACCAATATCTGCCATCCGTGACTTCAGAGGTATTCTAGGCAGCGTAACTAGCAGCTCAATCATGGTCTCGGTTTCCGGTCGCGGCACCAAAACGGCTGGCGAGACCTTGAACTGTCGGCCATAAAATTCGGCCTTGCCGCGTATGTAGGCTAATGGTTCGTGAGCCGCCCGGCGATTGAGCAACTTTTGGAGCATGGCGACCGCGCCTTCGCGAAGTTCGGTCGCAGGCTCAGCCAAGGCTTTAGCTCGATCGATGCCGGCGATGTCTTCCAGCAGCACCAAACAGTCCAACCTAGCGGTTGCAATCGACTTGCTCTGTAGGTAGCTGGTTGCCGTTCGAAGCCAGTAATCAATAGTCATCGCTTAAGCGTCTGAGCTAAGCAGTTCGTGTTCGGCGTTGAGCAGAGCTTCGATGACATCGTCAATGTCTCCAGCTAAGGCACCGGGGATATTTGAGCGCGAATAAGCTATGCGGTGATCGGTTATTCGGTCCTGTGGGAAGTTGTAGGTGCGGATTTTTTCGGA
>JBDSWU010000062.1:0-5238 GCA_039926445.1 Saccharimonadales bacterium (SeqCode) | reverse complement strand
TTTAGTTATCCCCATGGGGAAGTGTAGGAAATACAGCATAAAATGGCTAGCCATATAGTACTAGCCTTGCTATAGTAATGCATCGAGGCGAAGTTTTGACGAGAATGTTTTACCATCCCGGAGGGGGTGATAGCAGTAAAAACGGTTGGATGACATGCGAGATCATCTAACCGTTTTTTATTTTGCACGGTATGGTGCTAATATATAGATAAGCGTTGATGTGGACTCACCAACCATGGAGCTTCGTTGCAGTGATCACCAGGTACGTTAACCAGTGGTGGTAAGAGCGAAAAGTCTAGGTGGAACCTCCCATGACAGGGACCAAGACACGGTATTGGAATGACATGCGAGATCATTCCAGCGCCGTGTTTTTTTGTTGCTAGTATCGATACGTAAACAGGGGAGACAAGCCATGTCAGACAACGACAATCAAGATCAACTGCACGCTATGCGACACTCATTGGCGCACATCATGGCTACTGCCATTCAGCAACTGTGGCCGGCGTCCAAGTTCGGTGTCGGACCGGTCATAGATAACGGCTTTTACTATGATGTAGATCTGGGCGACACCAAACTGTCAGAGGAGGATTTCGACAAGATTGAGGTGGCTATGTCGGATATTATCAAGGCTAACTTGCCATTTGAACGTTTTGAGTTGCCGATTGACGAAGCTATCCAATGGGCGAAGGACGGCGGACAACCATACAAAGAGGAGTTGCTTAATGACCTGAAGCGGGCCGGCACGACTGTCGCCAAAGACCTGAACGCCGAAGAACTAGGAACTATTGCTGACGGCGCAGCGCAGGTCGAGAACGTTAGTTTTTACCGTAACGGCGACTTTACCGATCTTTGTCGTGGGCCGCACGTCGAATCGACAGGCAAGGTTGGCGCTTACAAGCTGATGCGTGTCGGCGGCGTCTACTGGCGTGGCCAGGACAGCAATCCGCAGATGCAGCGCATCACCGGCGCCGCCTTCGCCAGTCCCAAGGAATTACGCGTCTACTTGGACATGCTGGCCGAAGCTCGCAAGCGCGACCACCGTAAGCTTGGTGCTGAGCTCGATCTATTTGTCTTTTCGGATATGGTTGGTTCTGGACTACCTTTGTTTACTCCACGAGGCACAACCATTAGAGACGAATTGTCAAATTTCACAAACGACATGCGAGCACGCTACGGCTTCCAAAAGGTCTGGACGCCACATATCACCAAGAAAGATCTGTATGAAAAGAGTGGTCACTGGGCAAAGTTCGGTGACGAGTTGTTCTTGGTCAAGAGCCAGGAAACCAGTGACGAAATGGTGATGAAACCAATGAATTGCCCGCACCATACTCGTATATATGAATCACAGCCTCGATCATATCGGGATTTACCTGTCCGTTACATGGAAACGACGACGATTTATCGTGATGAGAAGACCGGTGAGCTTGGTGGCTTGAGTCGCGTACGTGCAGTAACTCAGGATGACAGCCATGTGTTCTGTCGCCAGGACCAGATAGAGACCGAGATTAACAACTTGCTGGCTTGCGCCCACGAACTTTACGAGACGGTCGGTATGAAACTGCGTGTTCGGCTGAGCTACCGTGACGACTCTGATGCTTATCTTGGCGCCGTAGAGCTCTGGGAGGCGGCCCAGGCTCAACTCAAGGCAGCAGTTATCGCAAATGGCTTGGACTACTTCGAGGAGGCCGGTGAAGCGGCGTTCTACGGGCCGAAAATTGACTTTATGGCGACCGATGCCATCGGTCGTGAGCACCAGGTAGCGACAGTCCAGCTGGACTTTGTGCAGCCAGAGCGCTTCGAGCTTGCCTACACTGCCGAGGATGGTTCAAAACAAACGCCAGTCATGATCCACTGCGCGCTCCTTGGCTCTATCGAGCGTTTCATGAGTGTCTACATCGAGCATACGGCTGGTAAATTCCCAATCTGGACAGCACCAGAGCAGGTCAGGCTGATCTCTGTTAACCAGGAGTCGGTGACGACAGCATTTGCCGAGGAGATGGCCCAGCAGGCCCGCGACCTTGGGCTGCGAGTAGTGGTTGATAACAGCAATGAGTCGGTCGGCAAAAAGATACGCGACGCTGAGCTATGGAAGGTACCGTACACGGTGGTGGTGGGTGACAAGGAGATTGCTTCGCGTGAGGTTATACCACGCATCCGCAAGGATATGGCAGTTCGCGATGATGTACCAGCGATCGGCATAGACGAATTCCTAAAAACCGTCGCCAACGAGGCTCGATCCCGAGTCCTAATGACTTCACTCTAACAGATGAGTAAATCAATAATCGCAGTTGATATTGATGATGTTTTGTCGGAAAATGTCCCAGCGTTCGTAGCCTGGTGCAATAAGCAATATAGCCTAGATTTGACCGTTGATGAGTATGACGAGGACTGGTCTCGAATGTGGCAAGTCGACCATGCAGAGGCAACTCGGCGAAACGGTGAGTTTCATGCGTCGCGCGCCATGGCTAGCTACAAGCACGACGCTCAAGCGATTGACGTACTAAAGGCGCTAAAGCAGCGTTATGATTTAGTTGTTATAACTTCACGTCCGAACCATGTGCGCGATCTAACCCTGGAATGGCTGGAACGGGCCTATCCTGGCCTGTTCGATTCGGTTCATTTCGCTGGTATGTGGGATGTTATAACTGAGGAGTCGCACAAAGCAACTAAAGCCGACTTAGCCCGAAAGTTAGACATTGCTTATTTGATCGATGATCAGCCCAAACACGTGTTAGCGGTGTCGAGCCTGGGTATACCGGCTGTGATGTTTGGCGACTATGGCTGGAATCGAGACATCGACCTTCCGGCCGGCGTAGTCCGCTGCGTTGACTGGGCGGCGGTGAAGGAATATTTTGATGCGCAGACCTGAAGCGGGATTTCGGGATCGGGTTGAAGCGTTGGTGAGGCAAATTCCGGTTGGACGGGTCATGACCTATGGTCAGCTGGCGGCCTTGTGCGGAAACCCGCAGGCGGCCCGGATCGTTGGCGGTATAGCCCACTTCGGTGACCCGGATCTGCCATGGCAACGGGTAGTCAACAAGCAGGGCGGGCTGGCTGCCGGTTACCCCGGTGGTCGAGCGGAGCACAAGAAAGCGCTGGAAGCCGAGAACGTATCTGTTAACGATGACTGTTTTATCGATGTTAGTGCTTTGCTATGGCGTCCGAGTAGTCTGGTCTGATGATTCCTCCTAAAATAATCGTGATAGTTGGCGAAACAGCTAGCGGCAAGTCAGCACTGGCGCTTGATTTGGCACAGCGATACGACGGTGAGCTGATCTGCGCCGATAGCTGGACGGTGCGACGGGAGTTGGACATAGGCACGGCCAAGCCAACTGACGCCGAGATGAAGACCGTCAAGCATCATTTGTTAGATATTGTGGCTCCTGACGAAGACTTTACGGCTGCTGTGTTCAAGGGGCTGGCCAACCGGACAATTGACGATATCGTGTCTCGAGGCAAGTTGCCGATCATGGTTGGCGGCACCGGCCTTTATATAGATGGAGTTCTTTATGACTTTGGGTTTTTGCAGGCCGGTGACCGCCAAGCGCGGGAGCGGCTCAACATCTTAAGCATTGACCAGCTGCTGGCCGAGATTGCGGCTGCAGGAATTGAGCTAGGCGACGTCGATACGCGCAATAAGCGACGGCTAATCCGGCTACTGGAGACTGACGGCGCCCAGCCGACGCGCGGCGAGCTGCGACAGAACACATTGATTATCGGGCTGCAGCCGGACCGCGAATTGCTGAACACGCGCATCATGAATCGGGTTGATGACATGCTGCGTGCAGGGTTAGAAAATGAGGTTCGGCGACTAGTCGATCGCTATGGTTGGGAGGCTGAAGGGCTGAAGGGAGTCGGTTATGCGCAGTGGCGAGGCTACCTGGGTGGCACTGAGTCAATTGACGATACTCGGCAGAAAATCATCAAGGCGACGGCCGATTTGGCCAAACGACAGCGGACCTGGTTTCGGCGGAACAAAAGTATTCATTGGCAGACTACCCCTGTTAGAATTGCCGAAATTGATGACCTGATCACAACATATTTATCCAAGGCCGTGTAGTAAAGTGAGACGATTGTTGCTACAATAGGGCAATGGTTGAACAACTCTTCGGGTCAAAAACACGAGTCAAATTATTACAGTTATTCTATAGTAATCCGAACCGCTCATTTTATGTGCGTGAGATTACTCGAAAGATTGACGAGCAAATAAACTCTGTGCGCAGGGAACTCAGTAACCTTCTGAGCATCGGCATCATCACATCCGATAACACAAACAACAAGCTCTACTATGAGGTCAATCAAAAGTACGAATTCTATACTCCGCTCCAGGAGATATTTGGTGGTGGCGTCAAAACTACCAAGCCCAAAAAGAACGCTACCGTGGTTGAAGGCGAGGAGCCAGCCGCCGAACCAGTCGAGGAAGACCATGTCCTAAAGGCTGTCGGTCGAGTAGATCTAGCCGTCTACACAGGCCAGTTTACCCGTGACGAATCTACAGGCATCGACATCCTGATTGTTGGCGAAGTAAACCCGAATGCGCTAAAGAAATTTATCGACGAGCTGGAAGCCAAGGAGAACAAAACGCTACGCTACACAGTCATGAATATTGACGATTTCCGTTACCGCCAGCAGATTCGCGACCGTTTCGCTGTGGCTATCAATACTGCCAAAAAACAAGTGCTGGTCGACAGGCACAACCTACTAGAACAATAGACCAAAGGAGTACGACATGGACTTACAATATTATGGTGCCAACTGTGTATCGCTGACGCTCAAAGGTACGCGCATCGTCATCGATGACAACCTGGTCGACCTCGGTGGCAAATCCGTATTGCGAGCTGACGATGTAGCACTTTTCACATCTGCACACGGAGTTACTGGCGGCCGGATTAGCTTCGACGGCCCTGGTGAGTATGAGGTGGCTGACGTCTCGATCATCGGCATCCCGGCCCGGGCTCACATTGACGAGCCAAAAACGCACGCAGCTACCATGTTCAAGCTAGTTGTCGGTGAACTATCCATCTTGGTAACCGGACACATCTACCCTGAGCTCAGCGAATCGCAGCTCGAGCAGATTGGCTTGATCGACGTGCTGATTGTGCCTGTCGGCGGCAATGGCTTTACGCTCGACCCAGTTGGTGCGCTCAAGCTCATCAAAGCTATCGAACCGAAGCTTGTCGTACCAACGCACTTTGCCGACAAGACGCTGAAACTACCAGTTCCACAACAAGAACTATC
>JBDSWU010000061.1:0-6532 GCA_039926445.1 Saccharimonadales bacterium (SeqCode) | reverse complement strand
GGGTGACGAGATTTATGGCACTGTTCCAGGACACTTCACCTGACAATATTGGACCTATCCGTAGTGCTCGACCTTATTACGTCTCTTGGGCGCTAGGCTTCGACGCCGGTTACGCACATGTCGGTGGCAGCCCAGATGGACTAGCCTTTATTCGCAGCGCGGGGGCCCGTGATCTCGACCAGTTCGCCAATAGTGGTGCGTACCACCGGATAAACACCCGCTCAGCGCCGCACAACGTTTACACTGGCATCCAAACACTAACTGACTTGGCGATTAGCAAGGGTTACACAACTAGCACGTTCACGGGCTTTGCGCGCAAAGCAGTCGCGCCTAGTGCCGCCCCGAATGCTAAGTCGATCGATCTAGCGCTATCCGGCTACTACTACAATCCTCACTTTGACTACAACGCCGCGACCAATAGCTACAACCGCAATGAGGCAGGTGCGCCACAAATCGATCAGAACAACGGCAAGCAACTGTCACCTAACGTTGTGGTTGCACTGGTGACGCCGCTAGGTCAGGGCGCATTGGATTCCAGCGGCGCCTACTACTCAGCCTACAATGTCGTCGGTGGTGGTACAGCTTACATTTTCCAGGACGGGGTTGTAACCATCGGACAATGGTCCAAGCCTAACGACAAAACGAATCTAAGCTTTACTGACCAAGCCGGAGCACCATTGACACTCAACCCTGGACAGACTTGGCTGACGGCCGTCAGTAGCGCTGGTGCTATTAGTTACGCACCCTAGCCATGGATTTACTGCAACAGCTACTGCGCACCATCCGGATAAAACTGTTTGTCGTCCTCGCAGTGGGCAATCTTGCACTGGTTGGCGGCAGCTACGCGGCAGTGCATTATACTTCGCTGAGCCTGCCGTTGGCGCTGGCCGCAGTTTTGGCTGGCGGAATGCTGTTCGGAGCAATAACCGCTCGGCTACTCGGAAGCTACCTTATCCAGCCACTGCGGGCGCTGTGGCAGACAGTGTTGCATCTAAGTACGTCAACCCAAGGCGTGGCCGCGCCCGAAATACATAAAATTAAGCTCGGACGTGATTTCGTATCTCACCTACAAGGGCAAATTCACCAGATGACCAGCGTCGCAGAAAGTGCGGCCCGAGCAACCGAGCAAGCGACTAACGATGTCAGCCGTAACTTCATAGCCCGCAATCTGCCCGTACCGCTCCTGACTCTCGACAACACTGAGACCATAACCTACGCCAACGACTCAATGGCCGACTATCTCGGCATCAAGCCGGCAGAGTTGATAGGCAAGAACATTTACTTCGTCATGGACCTGGCGTTCCCTAGCACCGACACTTTAGATACATGGCTTAAGCAGTCAAAAACTAAGGCGGCAACCGCCAGCCGAAGTTGGGAACGCGTCAAGATGGACGTCCGCGACAACCACCCACTCAGGCTTTTTGACCTAGCGGCTTTCTACAACCGAGATAACGCTCAACACATCGAAACTATGCTCGTACTCATGGACCACACCAAAACCTATAGCCAGGATGACCAAGCTATCAGCTTCATCGCACTTAGTGTCCACGAACTACGCACGCCACTGACGCTCCTTCGTGGCTACATTGAGGTTTTCCAGGACGAGTTGCAAGGCAAAGTAGACCCCGATCTGCTCGACTTCATGAACAAGATGAGCGCCACTGCCCAACAGCTGATGGCCTTCGTTAACAATATCCTCAACGTCGCCCGCGTCGATGACGACCAGCTCCAGCTCAAACTGCAGGAGGAAACCTGGGGAGACATCCTTAAAACTAGTCTCGATACGCTAAGTTTACGAGCTGGGGTTCGTGGCATCACGCTGGAATATAGTTTGCAGCCAGATCTGCCAACCGTCGGCGTCGACCGATTAAGTGTCTATGAAGTCCTAAACAACTTGGTCGACAACGCCATCAAATACAGCAACGGCAGCAAAACTATCAAGATTAACGCCCACTTGACCAAGGAAAATATGGTCGAAACCACCATCCAGGACTTTGGCGGTGGCATGCCGCCGAGCATCCTGCCCAACTTATTCACCAAGTATTACCGCGACCACCGCAACCGTGCCCAGATTGGCGGAACTGGTCTTGGGCTTTATCTGTCGAAGGCCATCATTACGGCTCATGGTGGCAACATCTGGGTCACCAGCAAAGAGAACGAGGGTACGATTTTTGGATTCACTTTGCAGCCATTCGCCCAGCTCAGCCAAGAGGTGCGTGACGGCCAAAACCAGGAGATCGTCCGCTCAGCACATGGCTGGATCAAGAACCACTCGCTGTACCGTCGATAATCAGCTTCGTCTCTGATACAATAGCCCTATGGAACCAACGACAACTCCCACCACCGGCCGCACCGTCCTCTGTATCTAAGACGAGCACTTCATCAGCGAACTCTATGCCCGAGCCCTCGCCAAAAGCGGCTACCAAGTCAAAGTCGTTGCCGACGGCCAAGAGGCCCTGGTCGAAGCCCAAACCAATGCCTACGACATCATCCTGCTAGACTTGATGGTACCCAACCTAACTGGCATCGAAATCCTACGTGTTCTGCGTGATCCGGCGCGCGTACCAGCACTGAAGTCCAAGATCATTATCACCACCAACCTCGAGCAACGCGACGACGTTCGCGCCGATATCGAGAAGCAAGCTGACGGCTACCTCGTCAAAGCCGAGATGACGCCCCACGAACTAGTGGCCTTCATAGACACCGTCATATAAATCCCTGCAGGCCAATTGCAACTCCCGGTATTTGTAAGTTTTTATACCGCAAGCAGGGAATACGCTGCCGATATGGAGCATGGCACCCGAGTTATGTTCTAATCTATATTGCTAGTAACAAAGACTGACGCGTCGTCGTATTTATCAATATTGGATAAAATCTGATCGGGTATATCTCGTGGATCAGAGTAGCGAATTATCTGTTTCAGATCGACCGTAGCGATGCCTTGGCCGTCGTCATCTTTTACGCCATCAGTTATACCCACGATGGTCCATTCCGCTGAATGCGGGAGCAGTAGACCGCCAATTTGCTTGGCGATAGTTGTCAAAGATCGTTCTGCGCCCAGAAACTCTGCAGTACTTATGTACTTACGACCATTTTTTACGACAAACTCAGTCGGAGTATGAGCGAGCAGCTTAAAATCGCCTTTAGTTTTATTGAAGAAGTATAGGCTGGAGTCACCAGCGTTGAAGTAGTTAAAGGCTACACCCTCTAGTGTTTCTTTAACGCAAGCCATAGCTACTGTTGACTTGACTCTGTAACCCTCCGGTAAACTGTCCAGGCTTGTAATAATTTTTGCAAAAGCGCTCGATTCAACGTCGGATACAGCGGTCTCACGAGCGATAATTGCTGGCAATTGGCTAGCGCAAGCTTCGCTGAGGCTTTCACCACCTGCGCCGTCAAAGACAGCAAATATACCATTAGCGTCATCTAAATACAGGCGGTCATGGCCTTTGCCTAGGTGATCATAAACCGATCCGTAACTTTTCATAAATTATACAATAATACTTTTTAGAGTTAACGTCAATGGTTTTACTCGATTTCACCAACTTTATAACACTCAAACGCCAGCTTTTTCCAAAGCAAAGACGCTCGAAAAATGTAGGAAAAATCACGTTGCATGGGCTGGGCAGGGGCGTATACTAAAGGTCTAGCCACTTTGGGACTTGCTGGTCATTTCCCTCAGGACTTATATCAAGCAAACATACTTCGGTCACTGCGCGCTTTCATACATTTTATGCTTCTAGCTTAACGGTTTTGCCCCTGAACGGTGGCCCAAAGCTTCGCTCGAAACAGCTCCAATTTATCCGTTCACTGATCTGTTAATCCTCATCAGACCTCTTTTAATTACTTACGCTTAGGAGCACTATTATGACTATTTCACGTTACGACGATATCAAACTGGCCGACGAAATTCAGATCACAGCCGTAACCTTTCGGGAAGCGCCCGGCTACCAGCGCCTAGAGAGCTACCCGCGGCGAATGGTCTACGGCGGCCGCGAGTACACCTTTGTCGAGCAGGGCATGCGTTTTCTTGTCCAAAAAGGCCAGGCACTAATTAAGCTATTCGACGTCTCTGACGGTCAGAACCGCTTTCGACTGCGCTGTGAAGGCGACCACTGGACACTAGTTACGATGCAGGCCGCCTAATATGAAAACAAATAAGCAGGAGGAACTACTATGCAAGACAATCTGGAAAATTTGGCCTTCAGCGACGAAAGTTACGGTGATGGCGTATCCGTTCACGCCGGATTCCCGAACCCGGCGGCCGATAGGCGCAGGGCTGGCGTCCAGCTCTCACTAGACCTCAACCAACGGCTGATAAAGCGACCTAGCAGCAGCTTTCTGTTTCGGGTCGCCGGGCACACCTGGGCTTCGGACGGCGTTTTCGACGGCGATATAGCCGTCGTCGACCGAGCGCTGACCGCTCAGCCAACCGATCTGGTAATCTTCTGGCAATCCAGCGGCTTCAGCATCAGCCGCCAGCGTCAGCTAGAGCTCGACGAGGAGCCGCTAGGCGTTGTGACGTCCATCATCCACCAATACCGTGACCAATGAGCGCCGTCTTTGCACTGATTGACTGCAATAACTTCTTCGTCAGCTGCGAGCGCATATTCCGGCCTGATCTAGAGGGCAAACCAGTGGTAGTGCTCAGTAGTAATGACGGCTGTGCTATCGCCCGGTCCAATGAAGCCAAAGCTTTGGGCATCCCGATGGGCGCACCAGCCTTTCAGTACCGCCAACTGTTCCGCGAGCACGGCGTCGTGCAGTTCAGCGCTAACTTTGATCTGTACGGTGACGTCAGCCAACGCATGACCACCATCCTCACCAGCGTCACTCCGCGCACAGAGGTTTACTCGGTAGACGAGTCTTTCCTGGATCTGTCTGAGCTAAACCTCGACAACTTTCAGGCCTGGGGCGAGGACATACGCACTCGAATATGGCGTGAAGTCGGCCTGCCAGTCTCTATCGGCATAGCTCCGACCAAAACACTGGCCAAACTCGGTGCCGAGCGCGCCAAAAAGGACGCTGCCCGAGCCGGCGTCCTAGATTTTATGGACTTAACACCACAAGCGACTGCTGGGGAACTAGCCGCCACCGATATTAGTGACATCTGGGGTATCGGCCGTCAGCTGGCGCCCAAACTCCGCGCCGAGCAGATCCACAATGCTCTTGACCTGGCCAACATGAGGCCGCAACATGCTCGCCAACTTATGGGCATCCACGGCCGTCAACTGGTAGCCGAGCTCAACGGTGTCAGTTGCCACCCTCTGGCGGCTATCGGTAAACCCCGACAGAGCATCATGCATGGCCGGACCTTCGGCGAGGACACCGATATTCTGGCGGTTGTCGAAGCTTCTGTAGCCAGTCTAACCACTCGCGCCGCCTTTCGGTTGCGCCGCGAGGGGCTGCTGACGCGCCGAGCCTACCTGGTACTCGAGACTAGCCGCTTCAAGCCCGACTACCAGCGTCAAACTGCTGAGCTCCATTTTGATACGCCAACCGCTGACAGTGGTCAGCTTATCAGCCAACTGGGAGAGCAGCTGCGCCAACTCTACCGCCCTGGCGTCTTGTATCACCGGGCCAATGTTTTATTCATCGATCTGGTCGGTATCGACAGGCTGCAGACCGATTTGCTAGGTTATGTAGACGTGACGGCTGCCAGCGACGGTCAAGCCCGGATGAGAGCTTTCGACTACCTCAACCGCCGTTACGGCAAGGATACCGTCCGCTACGCCGCCGAGGATTTGTCCAAAAGCTGGGAGCCCAAACACCAACTGCGCAGTCCACGCTACACTTCGCAGTGGTCAGAATTGCCTATAGCCCGTATCCTAGACAGATGACCTATGGTGCACTGCTAGATCGACACCCGATTATCACCGATCAGATTAAACGTCCGGCGCTGGGCGTTGTGCTGCGCGAGTTAGAGCGAACTCTGGACCGGGAAGTTCCTGGCAGTGTCGCCGAGTTTGGTTGCTATCGGGGCACTACAACGCTGTTTCTACGTCGAGTACTGGACGCCCAGGCGAGCGACAAACTGCTTTACGCCTATGATTCATTCGAAGGACTGCCGGCCAAGACTAGCCATGATGACAGTGGCGCCGGAGAACAGTTTCAGGTTGGAGAACTGAGCGTCAGCAAAAAAATATTTCTCCGAGAGTTTCATAATGCCAATCTGAAGCCACCACTAACGGTTAAGGGCTGGTTTGGCGACCTGAAAGCCGAGCAGCTACCGCCGGTGATAAGCTTCGCTTTTCTGGACGGTGATTTCTATCAGTCTATCCTGGACTGTCTGCGGCTGGTTTGGCCACGACTAGCGCCGGGCGGAGTGATTGTGATCGATGACTACCAACGCGACGCTCTGCCGGGTCCAGAGCGAGCCGTACGTGATTATTTCGACGGCCGGCCGCCAAGCGTGCACCATGAGCACAACATCGCTATACTAGAGAAGACATGAAGATCCACTTGATAACTATCGGCAGCCCCCGACTGGGTTACGCAGTCGCTGGCTGGGAGGAATACTGCAAGCGTCTGC
>JBDSWU010000060.1:0-6635 GCA_039926445.1 Saccharimonadales bacterium (SeqCode) | reverse complement strand
GGGCATGACTGTTAGTATCATCTTGCTTTCTGTCTCTCTTGGTATTTAGGTTTATTGAAGCTTATGCCTAAGTATAAGCTAGCGCTCAGCGGCTGGCAAGTACCGCAGGCTCAGTTGTCACCCGATTCGAGGCCAATGTTAATATTGATCTATGCAACGACCACAGCTCCAGATTGCCGCCGATTGGCTGGCGGCGAATGATCCCGTGTTGAGTTCGATTATTGTTGGCCAATCATTACCTAATTTTCAGCCTCACCAGGATTATTATGGCGCTCTGGTAAGTTCAATAGTCGGCCAACAACTTAGCGTCAAAGCGGCGGCCACGATAAAGCAACGATTGCGTGACCAATTTGGTGACCAGCTACCGACGCCCGAGGAGATTATCAACACACCACACGATCAGCTTCGTGCTTGCGGTCTGAGCAACGCTAAGGCCAACTATATCCGTGACTTGGCTGAGCACTTGATCGATAAGCGTATATCTTTCGTTCAGCTTGATAAGCTTTCCAACGACGAGATTATCGCCCTACTGACAGACGTAAAGGGCATAGGCCAGTGGACAGTTCACATGTTTTTGATGTTCTGTGTCGGTCGCATGGACGTGTTGGCAGTAGGTGACTTGGGTGTCCGCAGCGCCATCCGCACACTATATCGGACTGAGGCTCTACCGACTCCCAGCACTATAACTGAATTAGCTACCGACAATCATTGGCATCCATATGAATCGGTCGCCTGCTGGTACCTATGGCGTTCTCTGGACAATGCGCCAAAAATTAATTGATAACCGAGACGAGTTGCAACGACTTAATCGTTTGCTGAGCGACCTCCGAGCCAACGACATAACCTTGTGCATTGTCGACATCGAAGTGTATACCAGCCACCAGCCTCGAACGGCGGGCGTCGTCGGCCATTGACTGCCAGTCGCGGGCGTACTTTGGCACAGTAACGCTCAGAGTATCAGCAGCAGCCTTAGATATGGTGCTGTGCCCGGAGATGTAGCTCGGGAAGAGCGGATTTTCCATGGCCGTACTCAAACCGGTGATGCGCATGCTTGGCCGGGCAGTCCAATAGGTGTACTTGATCTTCCAGCACTCAATGAAGGCGTCGCTTATACTCTGGGCTGTGCTCGATTGGACACTGGAGTATTGCTGATCGGCTGCCAGTAGATCAGCTGGCAGATCTGCGGCTACCGTTTTGTAGAGTTGGTTCTGCCAGATACCACCGGGGGTTTCAGTGCCAGGCGTACCTCCCCAAAAATTGACCAGGTTGATGTCCTGACCGTTGCGCCCGGCGACAGCCCGCTCAACTATCGCAATCTGGCGCAGGTCCTCTGCGCTGCCGTAAGCCGGTGGTGGAGGAACATCGATAGCCGTAGTCACGTTCCATGATTGCCAGTTACCAGCAGTTGGGCTAAGCGGATCGCGGGCATCGACTTTGTGCCACTTGCCAAGCCCGACGGGTATCACCCCGTTCCAAACGGCGTCATGCCCATCGTTAGCGTAGCGCTGCGTATAGCGGTCGATTATCGACTGGGCGGCGACCTGATTGGGCTTCACGTCGTTTTTTGCAGCTAGCTGTTTGAGTGCGATGGCTGTGGCGGCTCGCTGACCAGGATAAATCGTATCGAGCACTCCCCCAGCCGCAGCCAGTGCAACCGGCTGCCCACCAGACTTTAGCCCATCATTGTAGGCAGTAGCGACGTAGGCGTATTGCAGCCCGGCCAACGTCGGTGGCGGCTTAAGTTGTTTGATGATCGACTGCTGATAGACATTAACTTGGCGGCTGAGTGGCCCAACGCTACGATCGAGCGTGTCTGGCCGTAGCAAAGCCCATGCCACAATAGCTATCAAACCGACTAAAACGATCAGGCCAACCAACCTTAGACTAGAGTTGACGCGACGACGAGCTGCTTTGGCTGGTTTCGACTTTTTAGCAGTGGCACGGGGCACTTATAAGGCCCCAAGTGCCACGAAGTTATCGTAGCTTAGGAAAGTTTTGGTCGTCATCGGATAAGCCTTGGACTTGGCGTTGTCGTAGATTACTGGCGTCGCACCCTGCCCGGCTCGGGCGTAAGCAACCAAATACTCGAGCGATCCATGGCTTCCGATTTGATTGATGCTGAAATAGGTAGCATACGAATGGACTGGATCATACAGCCGTTCGGTATTGAAGGCCGGCAGTAGCTTGGTGAGTGGACCGTCGAGTTGCTTCTCGATCGCTGAATCATATGGACCGGTTGCAACTGTCTGCTGAACGCTAAGCTCGCTCTGATCAAAGGCCGCTAGACTAACTCGATTGTCGGCAACCGTTCCGCGGTAGCTGTGATTACCGGTGTCATCGCTAACATCTAGAGTGATCGGCTGCTCCCCAGAAGCCGGCAACAACGACACAAAGTAGTAGGGCGTCGTATCGGGTGCTTCGTAGGATATGCGGTAATCCGTAAATTTCATAGTAGCCGGGTCTATCACTCTTCGGGTTAGGTAGCTCGTCGCTGAGCCTCTGGCATGCTTAAAGGCAGTACTGCTAGTGAGCGGGCCTGACGTGTCGGTATGGTCTATATAGAAAACCAGTTTGTCGTTTTCGTTAACTGCCAGCAGTATGCGTTCGTGCTTGGCTTGTTCATCACTATAGTTATCACCACCGAAGTATTTATAACTTCCGTCCTGCAGGCTATACACAAGATAACTGTTGTAATTGTCAGTCGGTTTTGTCTTGCCGTCGTCAATAAAAATGTACTTGCCTTGGAGTAGTAGCGTCGGCTTAGAGGCGCAAGCGCCGGGCGCCCACAGTGGGTCGTCGCTGAGATTTTGGGCAGTCCAACCGCTATCCAGATTGCTACTATCGAGGCTGAAGGATTGGTCGGTAGCTAGCACAAAGCTGCTACCAAGACTTGTGTTGGTGGCCAGGATTAACCGGCCCAGACTGGTTGGGTCAATCCGCGATTTACGTAGAGTCGTCAGCTGATAATTGCCCGTCTGTGAAAGCGTTCCCTCGGTCCCGGCGCTGGTGCTGCGCTGTTTGGCACTTGTTACCTGCCCCCGTTTGGTGACCACCACAGCCTTCCCGTCGCCCGCGCCAGGTCGCAGAATACTGTAGGCCAGCACTCCGCCGTTGGTGGCCGTCAACAATAGGGCTAATGTTAGCAGATATCCGCGGCGTGTGGCATGTAATCTTGGCAGTTTCATCAGTTAATCCTCAGTGAAGTTAGCAGTGCCTTTACGGCCTGTAGATTGGGGTTAGTCTGCCAGTCGCTATAGGTAAAACTGGTGTCATTGTATGCTTGACATTTTGCACTACCGAGACCGCATGGATTGAGATAAAAGCGAATCTGCGGGTCAACCTTGGTATACTCTTGAGAGCCAACTTTACTGCCCGCTTGATAGGCGTAGCTACCACTGATGAAACCGGTGTCAATCGCTTGTTGATTGTCGCCACTTTGATATAGATTTCGGGCAAAACTCAGATTGGTGGTGGCGCGCTGACTAGCAGTCGGGCTAGTATACTTTAGCGTCTCGGAGGCAACCGCAATCGTATCGCCATCACCCAGTAGAACTTCAGAGTATGAGTTCGCCTGCTGCTTAGTGTTCGTAATAGCCAGGTAGACTGCGACGGCTTGTGCTATACCAGTTGGATCAGTGAAGCTAAACGGCGCCGAAGTTAGGTTGATCGAACTGTTTGAGGCGTCACTACTTATTCGCCAGTCGACAGGGTAGTCAAACTCAATGCCTAGTGGTTTGGAGACATAATGCAAAGTTTTGATGTCGGAGCTGACGGGTTGAGCCGGACTGCTAGATATGGGTTTGCCAGTGGTCTTTATAGTTGTAGTTGCAGTATCAGCAGCCAAGTTAGTACTGTCAGCCGCCTGTCGACGAACGTAGAAAGTTGCTCCAGCAATACCTATGTTGGCAAGCAGCACTAGCGTGACCACCAGCCAAGTTAGACTGCGTCGGTGCTTCAGTGGAGACGTCAACGGAGCAACTATCGATTGTGGTTCATTCGCTTTGTCAGCAACAAGTTCGGCTGTTTCTGTTAGCGTTTCTGGCTGTGTATCTATAGGGGGTTGGTTGATAACTGTCGAACTGTCGTCAGCCAGGTCGATTGTCCCCATATCGGGTTCAGTTGATACCTCCGGTGGCGCCTTACCATCGAGTAGCGGTGCTGTAGTCGGCTGAGGTTTTTCAGTCTCAAGGTTCGGATCAACTGAGGGTTCCATGACACCAGTATCACACTCAGCTCTAAGATTTACAAATCGCTTATGCTCTGGTGACTAACGCTCAAATTTTTCGATGTGATCGTTGAGGTCTTTTAGGAAGCGTTTGGCCTGCTCGAGGGTCATTGCCGTTCGATTGATAACGCTCTGCTCACTCGCTCCCAGTAAATTCTGTGTAAAGTTGATAACTAGCGATTGTTCGTTGGAAACTATCAGATAACCGTCGGCGAAATAGACCGGCGTCTTGTGTGGATCGAGGCTAACATTAAGTGGTTGGTCAACGGCATCGCTCATGCGGACTTGTCGACAATCTTTAGACTAAGTTCGTCCAATTGCTGGTCGTCGACTTCGCTCGGCGAGCTCATCATGGCGTCGATACCGGAGCCGTTCTTGGGGAAAGCTACGACTTCGCGAATGTTGGTCTCACCCTGCAGAATCATGAACATCCGGTCTAGACCAAAAGCACAGCCGGCGTGCGGCGGAGCGCCGTATTTGAAAGCACTAATCATGGCGCCGAATCGGGAGTCGACGTAGGCTGCGTCGTAACCCAGAGCAGCAAAAACGGCATAAAGAACCTCCGGGTTGTGGTTACGGACACCGCCCGAGCAGATTTCATAGCCATTCATAACCATGTCGTACTGGTCAGCGATGATGGTGGTCTTGTCGTCGCTGGCCAAGGCCTCGAGTCCGCCCAGGGGCATACTAAATGGGTTGTGACCGAAGTCAAGCTTGCCAGTCTTGGCATCGGTCTCGTAGAACGGAAAATCTACGATCCAGCACAGCGCGATAACATCGGGGTCTTTAAGCTGAAAGTGCTCGGCAAACTCGCTGCGCAGCCGGCCTAGCACCTTATTGACGACTGGACGCTGGTCGGCGCCAAAGAACACCGCGTCGCCATCGACGGCACCGGTTTTGGCGGCAATAATTGTTAGTTCGACCTCGGATAAAAACTTAGCGATCGGAGATTTTACCTGACCGGCTTCATATGAAAGATAGGCCAGTCCGCCGGCGCCTTCAGCCTTGGCGATGTCAGTAAAGCCGTCAATCTGGGAGCGGCTCAGGCTGGCGCCACCCTTAACGCAAATGGCTTTGACTGTCCCGCCATCAGCGATGGCCTTGCCGAAGACGCCGAAGCCTGAATCTCGCAGTTCGTCGGATAAGTCGATCAGTTCCATACCGAAGCGTAAGTCGGGCTTGTCGCTGCCATAGCGCTCCATGGCCTCTGAATAAGCGATGCGCGGAATATCAGTCGACAGCAGCTGCTTGCCAGCAAAGTCGGTCACCAGCTCAATAATAAGTGGCTCGATGGTGGTGCGGACTTCCTCGCCAGTTTCTACAAAAGCCATCTCCAGGTCGAGCTGATAAAAGTCACCGTACAGTCTGTCAGCCCGCGGGTCTTCGTCACGGAAACATGTAGCAATCTGATAGTAGCGCGGCAGTCCACCGACCATCAGCAACTGTTTGAATTGCTGTGGGGCTTGCGGCAATGCGTAAAAACTACCGGGATGAACACGCGACGGCACTAGGAAATCGCGAGCTCCCTCTGGACTGGAACTAGCCAAAATCGGGGTTGTTACCTCAGTAAAATCTAGCCGTTCCATGAAGGCGCGGATCTGCTGGTAGTAGGCGGCGCGGCGGCGCAACGTCTGCTGCATCTTGGGCCGGCGCAGATCGAGGTAGCGGTACTTTAGGCGCAGCTCCTCGCTGGCCATGGCATCACCACTTATCTGAATTGGCAGTGGCTCAGAGCGATTGAGAATACTTAACGTGTTAACCTTCACCTCGACACTACCGCTTAACAGATTGGGGTTAACTAGTTTTGGATCACGAGGCGTCAAACTGCCTGTCGCACTGATGACAAACTCGTCGCGTAACTGCTCGGCAGCTGCAAAGGCTTCGGCTGCTTCAGGCTGTATCACCAGCTGCGTAACCCCGGTGTGATCGCGGACATCAATAAAGATTAATCCGCCGTGATCACGTCGTGAATCGACCCAGCCTTTGACTGTAACTATCTCGCCAACGCGGGCGCTAACTTCGGAGCTCAAAACACGCATATGTCTGTTATTCTATCACTTCAGTCGGCATATCGTCAGTTTTTTTGCCCCGTCGTGGCCGCGGGTGGCGAGCAGCCACCAGCTCTCTGTCAGCGTATTGATCAAAATCTTCACCTGGCACATGGCCGATAAGTTGTTTTAGGATGGTCTGCACGGTTATGACGCCGACATACTCCTCGAAGCTGTTGGTAACCACAAACAGCGGATGGTTAGTCGCAAAAAAGGCGTGTAGCGCCTGACTCAGGCTGTCGCTCTCGTGTACATAGTAGACGGTGTGCTCCATGATGTCGCGCACTCGACCCGACGAGTGAATTCCTAGGCCGCGGACGGCCAGTGTGCCGACAATTTCGCTTTTGGGGCTGTCCTGGACT
>JBDSWU010000059.1:0-8164 GCA_039926445.1 Saccharimonadales bacterium (SeqCode) | reverse complement strand
ATGATAAAAGCCGTCATGTCTACGGTCTGCACTTAGCCAAGGAGTCAATTCGTAAGGGCGGTTACTCGGTGTTAGTCGAGGGCAATCTGGATGTTATCAGCAGCCATCAAGCTGGCGTCCGGCAGGTGGTGGCCACCGCTGGTACAGCTTTGACAGAGCCCCACCTAAAGGCACTAAGCCGCTTTAGTGGCGATATTCGGCTATGCTTCTACGCTGACAAGGCCGGACTAGCTGCTACCGAGCGGGCTATCCCAATCGCCTCGAAAGTTAAGGTTTCACTGAGCATTATCGACATACCGACCGGCAAGGATCCCGATGAGTTGATCAGGCAGGACCCACAATTGTGGCAAAATGCCATCGAAACACACCAATACGCGCTGGACTGGCTGATAAAACGCTACTTGACACTTTTGGACATCGGCAGCGCCCAAGGCAAGCGCCAGTTCAGCGACGTGTTGCTGCCCGTCGTGCGCGGCTTGGCCGATGACGTCGAGCGCGACCATTATCTTAGTCAGATCGCCACCAGTCTCGGCGTAAGCCAGGAGGCGTTGAGTCAGAAATATATCAAGACAACGGCGGAAGTGCCTGTAGTACGCCACAAACCGATCAAAACTAGCTCGGCCCAGCTCGATAAACAGGCGATTGAGCTGCAGCGAATGCAGGACAACTACCTCTGTTTAATGTTGCTTCGCACGACACTCCGCGAGTTTTTACAGTTTGTAACCCCCGACATGCTGTATACAGATCAAGCCCGAGAGCTTCTGGTATATCTGCAGGCCAATCCAGATTTTGACGGCAAGCGAGCAGTGCCAGAACTGACAAACTTGTCAAGCTATGTTAAAATATTGTCATTACTCTATGAGGAACTCTATCAGCGCCTCGAGCTCAATGAGCTTCACTATGAAGCAGCTCGATTGCAGGCACGACTGGTAGAAGCGTATGTCAAACACCAGAAACAAAGCCTGAGCGAACAGCTCGCTACCGCCACAGATGAGCGGACGCGAGAATTATTACAAAAAGTCAGGCAGCACGACGAATTACTAAAGCAGGTAAAAGGGAAGAACTAAAGCATGCCATCAGCACCGAAGAACGACGCCAACGACAAACAGACCACGAACAAGCCAACCAAAGCTACCAAAACCACCAAGTCGACCAAGACCAGCGGCAAAGCCACCGAACCCATCAACTATGACGCCGTCAAATTGACTCTGATAGAGCAGGCCAAAAAAGACGGGCGTATTGCCCAGAAGGATATTATTGCTGCTATTCCGGACTTGCCTGAGAACGCCGAAACTCTAGACGGCTTGTATACGGCGCTGGCCGAGCTTAGTCTAGAGATTACCGCCCTCGGCCCTGACGTCGAAGGCTTCACAGCTGAGTGGGCTGAAGAGGATGACGAAGAGGAAGTCGACACTGCTGCCGCTGTCTACCTAGATGACGACGTAGCCGATGATTCTGTCCGGCTCTACCTCCGTGAAATTGGTAAAATCCCGCTGCTCAACGCCGAGCAGGAACTGGCTCTGGCTCAGCGCGTCGTCGCCGGCGACCGCGAAGCCAAAGATCAGATGGCCGAAGCCAACATGCGCCTTGTCGTGTCGATTGCAAAGCGTTACGTCGGTCGTGGCCTAGACTTGCTCGACCTGATCCAGGAAGGCAACACTGGATTGCTGCGCGCCGTCGAAAAGTTTGACCCGGACAAGGGATTCAAGTTCAGCACCTACGCTACCTGGTGGATTCGTCAAGCCATCACCCGTGCCATCGCCGACCAGGCTCGTACCATTCGTATCCCGGTCCACATGGTCGAGACCATCAACAAACTACTGCGAACCCAACGTCGCTTGACTCAGGAGCTAAACCGCGAACCTTCCAACGAAGAAATCGCCAAAGCCATGGAGATTGAGGTCGACAAAGTCGAGCACATCATGAAAATCAAGCAGGACATTTCATCGCTAGATGCTAGCATCCGTGACGACGAGGAAGACTCCGTGCTGTCCGACTTCATCGAAGACGAAGACACCGTCAGCCCCGAAGAGTCAGCCACCGGCCAGCTCCTAAAAGAGCAGGTCAAGGACATGCTTGGAGCTCTCACCGAGAGGGAGCAAAAGATTCTCAAGCTCCGTTTCGGCCTCGAAGATGGCAAAAGCCACACCCTAGAGGAAGTCGGCCAAGAATTCTCCGTCACCCGCGAACGTATCCGACAGATCGAAGCCAAAGCCCTAGCTAAACTGCGCAAACACCGCGACGCCAAAAAGCTCCACGACTACATCAAGTAACCATTGAAACATCACGAATAAGTGGTATAATATAGAGTTATGATCACCAATCGTTCCTCACTCGCTCCTGAATTTCAAGCTGTCATCGATCAACATGTCTGGCCGCGTCACCGAGACACGGTCGTAGACCTGACTCTTTCTAGACTTGCTGAATCTGGAGAGTTAGATCAGCAAGAAATGCTTGCATCGCACCTAATGCTAGGCGATTACGTCGAGCGTCGAGGCAGTGTGGTTACTCCTGGTGTTCCTGTCATGCCGGATGAGCTAGCATTACGTGGTATAGACCTGAGCACAGCCCGCCGCGATAGCTTAATTGCTAAAATCGATGGTGAGATGAAGTTTGCAGTCCAGGACCATCATCTGCGACCGGGTTACCGCGAGCATAGTGGCGCTACCTACGTTGGATCAGTTGACTACGACGCTACTAAGCCCAATCAGGTTTATAAACAAAAGGCTCACAACCTTGCCGCCTATGAAACAACAGGCTTTGAGGTCCTCAAGCCGGTCATTGCGCGCGGCCTACAAGCAGCGGCTGCGCTAACTGGGGCTAGCACTGACGAAGTAAGTGCCGATAGGACCAAGGCTTTACAAGAGCAGATTGATGCTGGCCGTGAAGCACGAAATCAAATTGTTGAAGCTAACCTGCGACTTGCAATCTACTTCGCCAGGCGTTTTGCCGGGCAGAGTTCTATGGAGTACGACGACATACTTCAGATAGCCAACGACGCACTGATCACGGCCGTTGAATCGCATGATCCTAGCCGAGGAGCGCTCAGTACTCACCTTAGTTACACCTTTCTGAATACATATTCACGCACTCGTGAGGATTCGGGGAGCACGATACGAGTGCCTTCTCAAGTGCACCAATTAATAAAAACATACAATAAGACTAAAAATGAACTCGTTTCGAGCAGTAATTATGCTAGCGTAGGATTCGAAGAAGTGGTCCAAGCCATGGAACTCAAAGCTGGTGAAATCCACCGTCTTCGCATGGGTCAGCAAGCGTTGTCTATCGCCAAGCTGCCCGACTTGAGTGAGCTGAGTATGCTGTCGACGCCCGAGGAATTCGAGACGGATGAGACTACAGAAATTCCACTCCGCCATAGTCACCCAAGCGATTTAGTCGTGGATGACGTCGAGGAACAGGCTATGTCGAGGGCACTACGTGAGTTGGTTCATGATCTATTGTCGCAACTTACAGCACGTGAAAATTTCGTCATCAAGAACCGCTTTGGTATAGGGGACGCAGCCACAACCAAGCATGGCGAAAAGGTATTTGACGACAATCAGGGCCGTACACTCGAGAATATCGGACAAGAGATTTTCCTGACTGGAGAAAGAGTTCGTATGATTGAGGCCAAAGCACTTTCCCAGCTACGAAAATGGTCGCTCTCCGCGGGTCTCGAATCGTTCTTGGACTCAACGGATAAGCAATATGTCACGGCAGGCCCAAAGCTAGGTGCGAGAACCCGCCAGAACAAAAACGGCACCCACAAAAGAGTCGGTAATAGTCCATACATGGGCTATGGACATGATGAGTAGTTGTTTAATCGAGCTTGATTTTGAGGTCGGCCAGTAGGTGGGCTAGGTCGGTTTCTAGCTCGGCAACATCTTTGTCGTTGGCCAGGAAGTGGTCTGCGTTGGCGATCGGGCCGCCCTTTTCTAGGTTCTCTATCTCGGCGTAGTCGCGGGCGCTGGCATCGTCGGCGGACAGCGGTCGGAGGGGTCGAACAGCTAGTCGAGCGTGGCGCACCGAGCGTGGTGTGGCGATAGCGATAATAATGGCGTTGTCGCCGAAGCTCTGTTTGAATATTTTGTACTCAGTCCAGCTGTATAGCCCGTCGACGACCACAAAGTCGTGGCCTTCTTCGAAGTATTCCTCGACACGGGCAATGATGCGCACGGCATAGGCGCCGTTGCCTTCCTTGGCCCGGATATCTTCGCGCACGAATTTTTCGCTGGCTTCGCTAACTTCCATGCCGCGGCGCTTGACCTCGTCGATGGTTATTCCACCAAAGTAAGCAAAGGGAATACCCCGTTCCTTAAGGTATTCGACGCAGACGCTCTTTCCAGCGCCCGGCATCCCAACAAAAACGATAACTTTCTTGTCCTGCATCCGTCACATTGTACCTGACCACCCCATAAAATCACAAATTCCCATAGACATAACATGTAAAATAGGGTATAGTTACTGTTAACTAATAGGAGACTTCAGTGGCTGAGCGTATCGTAGATTTTGGCACGGACTTCGCAAACTTTTCGCTACAAGATAGTGTTTATGATATCGGTGCACGTGGTGGCTCTGGAGTTGGAGTGATTCGGTTTATGGCGCAAGTAGCTGACTACGAACTAACCGATGAGCCCGATGTCGATAACCTCGGTGGTCTGATCGGTGCCATCGGCCCAGCCAAAGAGCTTCAGAACAATATCGGACGCGTCAAAGAGCTTTTGGGCACCGACCAGACCGCCCTGGAGTTCGCGCGTTACTGTGTAACTCAGTCCAAACTTTTGACCCCTGTCGAACGTCACTTCAGCGATTCGATTTTGCACATTCCGACTAGTGGCATTGAAGTTGCTGTCATGACCGGTGGCGTACGCAACTGGATGGCTCGCCGGGCAATCCGTCTGGCTCAGCTCAGCGGCAGCCAAAAATATCTGCGGACTACACTCCTAGTGGGTGGCAACCGTCCTATGAAGCCAGCCGAGGGTCCCGACGTCGTCGACGGCATGACCGAAGCTGATTATCTAGGTGCAGTTATCCAGCCGCAACTTGCCAATATTGGCCTTGCAGCCGAAGTTGTCCAGGTCGAGTCAAGTGTCGGCGATGATGTGATGCTTACAGCTGCAAAGCTTGTGTCTGAGCGCTATGCTCTAGAGTACAGCGCCAACAGTGTGGCAATTGTTTCCAACGCCGGTGCCTGGGTCCAGAATGCTGGTCAATTCCGCCGCGCACTGCGCGCGATAGTTCCACAGTTCGACGAGCATGGCCAGCAGTTTATAGTCGTCAGCGATGGCTTCAAGCTGGGTGAAACCGGCACAGAGCCGACAGCCACGCACCAGAATCCTTTGACCGCTCTAGGGCAGATTGCTCGAAACGCCCAGGAACTAGTCCGTCACCAATAAGTTGTGACCTATAATAAAACCGACCCGTTTATTGGGTCGGTGTTATTTTGAGCTGGTGTCTTTTAGGCAGCCAGGGCAGGCGCTTTGTCGACAAGGTCCATGACTAGTAGGTTGAATTCGTCGGCGACGACTTCCTGGTAATCGGGGATGTTGGTGGTGATCCAGTCGGCGATGACTTTGTCATTGCCGTGTTCCTGTAGGGCGACCAGGGCTTCGGCGTCGTTGTCATCGAGTAGATCGAAGATGGCTAGGCCGACGCGCTCCTGGAGTGTTGAGTTTAGCTCGTCTAGCAGGCTGGCCTGCTCGGCTTCGCCGAGGTTGATGTTGAGTTCTGCGAGTATTTCCGGGGTAAAGTTCATGATTTTTATCTTTCGGTTTTAATTGTTAGCTGTTGACAATTTTTTGGATTTTGTTGCCGGCCTTGGTTGATTTGGCAGCGAACTTGGTCTGTCGTTTGTCTAGGCGGTTAATCCGAGCATTGGTTGTAGCTTCGGCGGCGGCCAACTGACCGCGGCGAACGCTGACATTGATGACGTTACCTACGTCACCGGCGACTTCGATAGTCTTGCGACCACCCTTGTAGGCAGCTTCACCAGTCTTGTAAGCTGCGTACCCAGCGACGGCACCAGTTAAGGCAACGGTACCTACCGCAACGCGTGTGGCCTTCTTGGTTTTTTCGGCTATTTCTGCACGAGTCTCGGCGCGGCGAGATTTATTTGCGACCTTTTGGTCACGACGTTCTGCCTTGTCGAAAAGCTTGGCGTACATATCAACATTCTTGTCGTGGGCTTTATTTTCAGAGTAAGCGTCCTCTATCATAGCTTTGTGCTCAGATGATTTTTGCATGTCAAACTTATGGTTTGTGCGGTAGGCATCCTTGAGCATGGCCTTTTCGTCGGCGGCTGCGGATTTCTCGCGGCCTCGGACGGCGCGGGCTGCTTCGCGGCCGTACTTGGCGTTAAGGCGATCATTTTTACGTGTTTCGCGGCGGGTGGTTATCTTTTGATTGATTACTTCTCGGGCCGCACCTTTGGCGTAAGCGACAGTCTCTTTGGCAGAGGCGGTTTTGTCACTGATTGTGGTTTGGACATTGCCGGCGCTCTCTAAAGCGGAGTTGATTCCGAGGACAGTGGAGGTCAGGGCAGCGTTACCGACTTTTTTGGCGGTAGCTTTGGCAGCTTCCTTTTTGTCACCGACATATTCATGGGTGCTTGTGACGGCTTCACCGGCAATTTGCTTGGTAGTGCGGCGGTTGGCAAAGTTGCTCAGACGAGCACCTAGACGGGCTAGGGCACGGTCGGGGTTGATGGCCTCGGGCAATACGGTCTGAGTTGCTTCGGCGGTAGGTAGTGGTAGCTCGGGGACACTCGAAGTGTCAGCCTCTGGCCAGCCGGTGCCAGTAGTCTGTTGGTTGTGGGCGGCGACGTGGGCAGCTTGCTCGGCGTCGACTTGGGGCATTTGGGTTTGTAGTTGTTCGCTCATGGCGGGGAGATCCTTTTGTAATATTTTTGTTTTATTGAATAGTGCTATCAATATAGCAGAAACTACTAAAAATGTCAACAATGATGTATGATGTTGCAATGAACCCAGAGACCGGCTTCCCAATGATGTGTGACCGCGCCAATTGCTACCAGCAAAAGGTAGTGCCGGCGCGCAATATTCGCCAGGTTATCTTCAGCGGGACGCTGGCCTGTGTATTTGCCGACACTGTTGCTCGAGCCGGCTGTGAACGGTCTGAATGCGCTCAGCAACTTCAATATAGCGAGACGCATTCTGACGCTGAGGTCGAGTGGTTGCTCGACAACGTGCCACCAGAACGAACCAGCGTGATAGACAGTTTCTAGCCGTGGACTTGGCGGTGGAGGTGAAGGACGGAGCGCCGCGAGTGCTGACGGGTGTGTCGCTGGAGCAGTCGAGCACTGGCATAAATGGCGGCGGCTAGCAGAGCAGTAATCCAGTCAACTGGGCTGAGACTGGCGGTGCCAAAATAAGGCTGAACTAGCGGATTATAGAACAAATTAGCGATCAGCACGAAGGACCCGCCGAAGGCGTACAGTAGCGGGCGGTTACTCCACAGGTAGGAGCTAAAGAAGCGGTCGTGGGCATCGCTACGTTCGAATAGTAGGTAGACGTATAGACAGAGAACCAGCGTCAAATAAGTCAGGCTGGTGGCTTGGTGGTAGAGCGGTAGGCTAGGGTCAAGGTAGTGGGGACTCAGATGGTGACGGGCAAAAAATAATAAGTAGTTGCCGTATGACAACACGGCGGCAAGTAGGCCAAAGCCGATGAAGCCGGCAACGGCGCCGCGGTTGATGATGTGGTCGGACAGGCGGCGAGGTTGTTCACGCATCAGGTTGCCATGGCCTCGGTCCCAACCGAGGGCGGTGATGGGCAGTATTTGGGCAACAATGTCGATAGCCAGAATCTGGATAGCGGTGATGGCCGGCGCGGTGTGGAACAGAGCGGTAGCCGACAATCCAATAAGCACGGTCAGTAGCTCACCGGCGTTGGAGGTTAGGACGCAGCGGGCAGCTCGACGGATGTTCTGGTAGGTAATCCGACCCTGTTCGATGGCGGCCACAAGTGTGTCAAAGCTGTCATCCAGTAGCACTATTTCAGCGGCATCTTTGGCGACGTCACTGCCGGTACGACCCATAGCGACGCCGATGTTGGCGCTCTTCAGCGCCGGGGCGTCATTGATGCCATCACCGGTGACGGCCACAAGCTGGCCACTGCGCCGGACGATGTCGACAATACGCAGTTTGTCC
>JBDSWU010000058.1:0-3452 GCA_039926445.1 Saccharimonadales bacterium (SeqCode) | reverse complement strand
CGCCAGGGTATACCAGCTGATTTGTTGCCGCTAGAGACGCCGTTATCAGAAATTGAGGGCAACTATGCGGCGATAGTTATATCAGGCAGCCCGTCTAGTTCGCACCAAGAGTCAGCTCCGCACCCCGATCCTCTGCTTTGGACAAGTGACCTGCCAGTTTTGGGTATCTGTTACTGCATGCAATCGATGGTTATAGACCAAGGTGGACAGGTCGAGAAAAACGCCATTCGCGAAGACGGACGGGTTGTGACTAATGTCGACTATCTGCACCCACTTTTCAAGGGCAGTAAGGACACTTTCACGGCCCTGTTTACTCACGGTGATTTTGTTAAGCAATTACCAAAAGGCTACACGGCAATCGGCCAACATGTGCTCAGCGACGGCTCAATCGCCTATTCAGCAATCGCCAAAGGCAATAAGATTGGTGTCCAATTCCACCCTGAAGTTTTCGACGATACGCCAGAAGGCTTCCAGATATTTGGCAACTTCCTGCATGGTGTTGCCGAGATGCCGATTGATGAAAGGTTTCGGGAAGAGGAGCTCAGTAAGGTCATCGAACAAAAACGCGCAGCGATTGCCGACCAGGTAGCTGGTCGGGATGTTATCGCCTTTGTCAGCGGCGGCGTTGACTCAAGTGTGGCTGCGCTGTTGACCTCCGAAGTTGTGCCTGCCGACAAGCTGCATGCTTTTTATATAGACAATGGCTTTATGCGCGATGAAGACGACATGGTTATCGACGCTCTGCAAGCGGCTGGTATCAACGTCACCAAAATCGTCGCTACAGATCAGTTCGAGCAGGGGGCAAAGGACATTGACGGCGTAGTCGTTGGTCCGCTTATCGATGTCACCGACCCACAAACCAAACGTTTGATTATCGGTAAAGTATTTGTTGATGTCCAGAACGACATTCTGAAGAGCCTGAACTTACTTGAAGGTGAAGCGCTGCTTTTGCAGGGCACCAATGCCGCCGATCGCATCGAGTCAGGGCACAGCAAAGCCGGATCACACACCGACACCATCAAAACACATCACAACCAGGTGGCCGAAATCCAAGCCATGAAGGCCAGGGGCCTAATCATCGAGCCGATTGACGATCTGTTCAAGGAAGAAATCCGAGCGCTTGGTCGTGAGCTCGGATTGCCTCATGATTTGGTTGAGCGTCAGCCATTTCCCGGGCCTGGTTTGGCTATCCGAATTATTGCAGCCGCCGAAGACAAGGCAGAGCTAGAAGCCGATCCGGTGGAGGCCTCCATCAGGAACTTCGTAGCTGGTCAAAAGTACGAAACACAGAAGGATGTTCAAGTCCATGTGCTACCGGTCCGAAGCGTCGGCGTCGGCGGAGATGAACGGTCGCATATATCTGTCGCCGCTATCGATAACGCCGGGCTACAGTTTGGCGATATGGCACGGCTGGCTACCGATATACCGGCGCACTTTCGTGCCAACATTAACCGAGTTGTCTACGCACTCTCTGAGCAGCCATTGGCAAAACGAACCGTCACCAAAACTCTGCTGACAAGCGAAAGTCGCGACCAGCTACGTCACGCTGACCGGATAGTTTTCGAGGCAATGCGTGAGTTTGATCTGCTGGCCAAGATTAAGCAAATGCCAGTCGTTCTGTTACCCATATCTTTCGACAAACCAGGTGACCGATCGATAGTCTTGCGTCCGGTAACGACGACTACTTTTTTAACGGCTCAAGCACTCCTACCAGGACGAGACTATCCAGCGGCGTTTCTGGGCAAAATCACAGAACGCCTGATGCGTGAAGTCACCGGCATCTCACAAGTCTTTCTAGACCTGACTAACAAACCGCCTGGCACCACCGAGTGGGAGTAGTCTGAGAACAACTGATCTATGACTTAATTGCCGATTGGCAGGGTGCCACCACCGAATTTGTCGGCGAAGTAACTATCGTGGGAGACGTAGATGATGGCTCCCTTAAACTCCATCAGTGTGTTTTCGAGTTCCTCTATGCTTGGTAGGTCGAGGTGGTTTGTCGGTTCATCCAGTATCAGAAGCTCTGGGTTGCCGGCCAGCATGCGCATCAGTTGGAAACGGGCTTTTTGGCCCCCACTTAGCCTTTCGACTGCGACGTTGCCGTCGGCCATCGGGTTGAATAGATAGTCGCCGAGCAGTTGTTTGACTTTTTGGTCGTTGATTGGCAGCCCCTTGTCGTCCAACATTGCTTCGATTGCGTCATGCAGTGTCAGTGGCAGATATTTGGCGTGGATCTCCTGCTCGTACAGGCCGATTCGGAGCTGCTTGTCTAGCACTAGATGACCCTTGAATTGCTGTGCCGGTGAGCTTGTTCCAGTGGCTTTTGCCATAATAGCGTTGATAAGCGTCGATTTACCTGCGCCGTTACGGCCGTGCAAACGTAGTCGTTCACCAGATTGGACGGCAAAGTTGAGGTCCGAGAACAGAGGCTTATCATCGTAGCCAAGGCTGAGGGCTACACCCTGGGCTAGCATGTGACTCTCTACGTCGGCAACTGTACCGGTGTGAAGCTTGATGTTCTTGGCCTTGTATTTTTCGTAGGCAGCGCTCATCTTGGTACTCAGGTCGGTGACTGATTCCTGGTCTATCCAGAATGACGGCTTTTCGGCCTTAGACAGTTTTTCGAGCTCGGCGCTGGCCTGCATTTCTTGCGACTTAAAACGCCTAATCGTGCCAGGATCACGTGCTTTTTCCTTCATGCGGCGGAAGCGTATGACATTTTCGCGCAGGTTGTGGATGCGGCGCTGAGTCAGATCGTATTCATTGACCTGTGCTGTAATTTGACCGCTGTTAGTTTTCAGGAACTGGTCGTAATTACCCTTGAAAGAAAAGGCTCGGCCATCGCGGATCTCGATGATGCGGTCAACCGCTTGCAGTACATCGCGGTCGTGGGTGATGACTACTACCGCTTCTTGGACACCGCTAAGCCATTTGGAAAAAGCCTGTTTGGCGACGTAGTCCATGTGTTTAGTTGGCTCGTCAATAAGTGCTATATCGGCCCGTGAGCGCTGGACTTTTATAAGCTCGACCATGCGTTTCTGGCCGCCACTCAGCTCGCTAACTGTGCCGTGGAGCTTAGCGGGTTCTAGCTGGTAGTCCTGGAAAGCCTGAGTGATTTCATCCTCCACCTGGAAGTATCCTAGAGTGCTAAAGCGCTCCAGGGCTTCAGAATATGTATGCATCAGCTTCATGTCTTCACCCATGGTTAGGGGGTATGTATCTAGGATGTGGCTGAGGTGGGCATACTCCGGCAGGTCGCCCTGGATATATTCCATGACGGTTTTGTGCTCATGGCCGTGGTGTTCCTGACGCGATGTGGCGATGATCGTCCCGCGCTTTAGTTTGATTTCGCCCTGAAAATCGGTGTCAGTACCTGTGACCATGTTGAACAGAGTCGACTTTCCGGTGCCGTTACGACCGATAAGCCCGACTTTTTCGCCACGCTCAACACT
>JBDSWU010000057.1:0-1652 GCA_039926445.1 Saccharimonadales bacterium (SeqCode) | reverse complement strand
TCGGCGCCATCAGTGCAACCTGCCAGCCAGCTTTAAGCACCATCAATGCGGCCATCGTGGCAACCACCGTTTTGCCCGACCCAACGTCGCCTTCGATCAAGCGGTTCATCGGTTCGGCGCGTTGCATATCTAGATATATTTGCCAGATACAGCTGCGTTGCGCACCGGTTAGTCGAAACGGCAAATGACCCACGAACTCACGGGCCAAGGCTTCATCAAAGGCAACTACCAACGCTTGCACGCGATGATTTTCTTGTTTGTTTAGAAGCGCCGCCAGACTGAGACAAAACACTTCCTCAAAGCCAATCCGTCGTCGGGCAAGCTCTAGATCTTCAGATGATTCTGGAAAGTGCATGGCTCTCAGGGCTTGGGCGCGACTGATAAGTTTTTGGTGAGCAACGATGTCTGGAGGTAGGGTTTCTAGCAGGGTTTGAATCAGTGGCAGAGCTTGAGCGATGGCTTGGCGAATCTGACGTGACGTCAGGCCCTTGGTTTCGCGGTAAACCGGAATGATCCGAGCCGTATTGACTGACATATCACCAGCTAATTCTATGCTCGGGTTCATAATCGCAAACTTACCGTGGCTTAATTCAAAAAGCCCGGAGACATAGTAAATGCTCCCCTGTTTGAGTGATGCCGCGCGGTAAGGTTGGTTAAACCAGACCAGTCGGACGCTGCCGCTGTCATCTGATGCAACGGCCTCAGTTATATGCATGCCGCGACGGACATAACGACCGTCGGCCTGCTTTATCTCCACTTGCGCCGATACCGGGCCAGGGCGCAACGCCGAAACCGGAGATAACTGCGAATAATCTTCGTAACGCCGCGGATAAGCGTCTATCAGGTCAGCGATCGTTTTGATACCGAGCACAGCAAACTTAGCAGCTACTGCATCGCCCACACCTCTAAGCTCGGTTATCGGGCTATTGATAGTCATGCCTACTAGTATACGAGACTAGTTGGCTTTGCGGACCAGGAAGAATACGCTTGGACCAAAGTAGCTGCTCGCCAACGGACGTTGCAGTAGTCTCTCGACGCTCATCATCACAACGTGCGGCAACATTTTTTTGAGACGTGGGCTACGCAGGTTGGATACCGACAGCGTCGAAACAACTTTTAAGTTAGCCAGCTGGAGTTGGCGGATTACTGTCTTGGGATTGTGGTTGACGAATGATATTTCATCGCTGCGGCGATTTGCTTTGGATCGGATGTCAACTGGCTTAGTCGGCAGTCGTTGGCCTCGTACTAGGTGCTTTAGGCGATTGCGGAAGTGAGCATAGTTGGCGACTTCGATGATAGCGTAGCCGCTGTCACTCAAAACTCGGCTGATCTCACTGAATTCGGCAGATGGGTCTGGTAGATGATGCATGACGCGAATCATCGTCAATAAGTCGATACTACCGTCTTTGAAGCTTAGGTCATCGGCCTGCATCAGGCGTCGATCGACTTCAGGGTGATCCTTCAGGAAGTCTTTGGCGATGTCGAGCTGTTGTTGACTTGGCTCAGCCAAAGTAACTTTGTCTGAGAACTGCTCTAGAAGTAGGCATAGCCGTCCGTAGCCACCCCCTATATCTACGGCATTTTTAAAGCGGCGCCCGCGAAGCAGGCGACGGATTGCCACTTCTTCTGAAGCATGCTCGTACTGACGCTCG
>JBDSWU010000056.1:0-5130 GCA_039926445.1 Saccharimonadales bacterium (SeqCode) | reverse complement strand
CAACAGCGCCGTTCAAATGGGAACACGCACCCGTCGGGTTAGTGTCGCCTGCTCCAAGCTGTCATCTGGCATGCGCCGGCCTTGCTATTTCGACAGCACCTGCACTGTCGTTCACCTAGAAGCTCAGTAGCCGGAGAAATAGTCGGTTTTTATCTGACCTCGTGGGATGCTCATTGTGCGCAAGTAGCCTTTGACCCCGTCAACCATCGCCGATGGACCAGATATGTAGAATGTTCGCTCGCTTGCATCGGGCACTAGCTGACTCAGTAGCTGCATCGTCAGCTTACTGTTAATGGCGCCTGGGCGCGTTGAAGCTGTCCGCGTAACGATCGGGGTCAGCCGCACCCCAACTAGTGAGGCCTCATTAAACTCAGCCAGGTATGCCAAGTCACTGTCATCTGGGACGACATACAACACCAGCACGTCGCGCTGCGTTCCTGTATCGCTCAGGTACTTGACCATGCTCCGGAACGGCGTCACGCCGATGCCGCCAGCCACAAAAACCAGCTTGTCAGTCGGAGCCGCGTCGAGCGTAAAGTCACCCGCCAACTGGCTAGCGTATATTGGATCACCGGGACTCAGACTGGCAAAACCCATTTTGTAGGCGCTAGCTCGCTGGTGATATTTAAGCCCAAGTTGCACTTTATCCTCGGTCGGGGACGAGGCAATAGTCAGCGTTCTGCGGTTGCCACGACTGTCGAAGGCTGCACCCGGTATAGTCCACTCCATGTGCTGACCTGGCATGAAGGCGAAAGCTTTTTCCGGCACAAAGATGTAGTTATAGACACTGTCGGATATGTGCTGAATTTCCTGTAATCGCAACCGAAGACGCAGCTTCGGTGAGACGACGAAGGCGAAGATATTGCCGATAAGCAGCGCCGCTTCTGGGTAAACTATCAGTGGACCAAAGTGCGGTGCTATTACATACAACGCCGCAACCAATGCGGCAAAGATTAGTTGCTGTCTGCGGCGCGACGGCATGGTCGCCGGCTCTGTCAGCATCAGTGTCGTCAAGAAAATAAGTGGTGAAGCCGTCAACGCCCCACGCATTCCTGCCAACAACGGATGGCCCTGAGCCACAAACATGACGAGCTGCAACACTATCGTCACGGATACGAACATCACTAGCATTGGCACCCGCCTAATCTTGCGGACAATAATCAGGCCCAGTAACAATGTCACCGGCCAAAACAAACTATTACCAATCCACCAGGTCGTAGCGCCCAGTGAAGTCAGACTGACGAAGGCCGCTGCCAAAGCAGCTGGGTTAAAGATATGTTTGTTGTGCCAGGCTAGTAAAAACTTCGATGCACTAGACAAAATCGCCGCCGCCACCAAACCAAAACCGGTTAGCAATGAGTGTGCTGGCTGCAGGATTAAGCACATGATAAGCCCAGTGATTAACCACGTTTCGCTGTTTGTCGGTACCCTAAAAGCCCTGGCCAGACCACGGTCAGTTATATACGCCGGCACAAGCACCAGTACAACTGAGACGACAACCTGAGACGGGCGAAACGACAACCGACCATCAAAGGCGAACACGATGGCCAGCAATATATATAGCAGCAGCGTGTATACCACCAAGCGGTACATGGATATGCAGTCCAGTAGCTTGTCGAATAGTTTCATTCGTTTCCTATGCCTGTGCTTCCATGACTATCTTGGCCACCGCGTCATTGAAGCCTTGGGAAGTGTCAGAGGCGCCAGCAACACGATTGAGTTTCAAGCCTTTGATACTTCTGCCAACAACATAGCTTTTGTAGTTATCGGTGAAATCGGCTTGATACTGCGCGGATGCATTATCACCCTGGCTATTAGTGACCGACGACTGCTTGATAACTCCATCGCTGATCGACAAAGTGACACTTATGTTTTCATAACCGTCCGGGACGTAATAAAAGCCCTGGGCAGTGTAGGTGCCATCTTTGTACCCAGAATCGTTAACCGGAGGAGAGACTATAGCAGGACTGGCAGTTGGTGAAACGTTACTGGTTGACGGTTGCGCTGTAACACTACTCGCAGCCACTTTAGGGATGCTCGAAGTCAAAGCACCAGACTTAAAACTAATATCAAAATGATCGGCTAGCAGCACAGTACCAGCGATAACAAATATAGCAATTACTGTTGTCGCTAGTTTTGCTTTGGCGTGTCTGTTGTATAGTTCCATATCAGCTCTTAGCTTGCTCTGCCTATCATAGTCTGCAAAGCTTAGTAAAAGCTTAACGATTGCATGATTTACTGATGACTACCTAGTTACCGCTATTTTGCCGCGTCAAAGGCTGCCTGGAGTGCCGGCCCGTCGAGCTTAATCATCTGCATCATGGCACCCATGACAGCTTTCTTTTGGGCATCGGTTGCCGACGGATCACCCATCAGCTCGCCTAGCTCAGACGGCGTGATCTGCCAGGTCAGCCCAAATTTGTCTGTTATCCAGCCACATTGTTGTGGGGTGCCACCATCTAATAGTTTTGCCCACACCGCGTCAAGCTTAGCTTGATCGTCAAACTCGATCATAAATGAAATAGCACCGGTCAGCTTGAACTGCGGGCCACCATCCAGACACATGAACTGTTGGCCCATGATCTCAAAAATGCCATTAAGCACCTTGCCCTTTAGCTCGGCTTCTCCGGGTATCCCTTGGTCTCCAGCGTAGCGGTCGATATCGACAATCCGGGAGTTATCAAATGTCTCAACGTAGAAGTGCATGGCTTCCTCTGCTTGTGACTCAAACCAGATAAATGGAGTAATTTTTTGCATACTTGGCACCTCGTTTATATTCTTTAATTATACAGATATGGTCATGAGACAGCTACGACACGCGCTATGCGGCTATCTTGTCATGTGGTGATACTCGCTATTGTTAGTGGTAATTACTATGCGTTAGACTTGCATCATGGAACCAACCACAGAATTACGGTTTGAAGCGATAGGTACTAACTGGTACATCGGTATCGGTACGGTGGTCACCGACGATGAGTACGACAATATAATCAAAAATATTAGACTGCGCATCGCCGCCTATGACCAGGCCTTTTCGCGTTTCAAGTCTGATTCCATAGTGTCAAAACTTGCTCTACGGCCGGGGAGTGTCAAGCTGCCTCCATAAGCAGTACCACTACTAGCGCTCTACAAACGTCTATACGATATGACAAGCGGTGCCTTTACGCCACTAATTGGCGACGTGCTAGACCGTGCCGGGTACGATGCTGACTACAGCCTAAGGCAGAAATCAGCCCCAGAACCTGCTCTTGCATGGGATGATGTTCTACATTTCGACGGCGATACCTTGACTACAAAAAAGGCGACGATTCTGGACTTTGGAGCTGCGGGCAAGGGTCAACTAGTCGACATCGTCTTCGAGCTGTTATTGTCTCGTGGTATCGACAAATTTGTTGTTGATGCTGGCGGAGACATGCGCCATCATTCGGCAAACCATGAGATTCTAGAAGTAGCACTTGAGCATCCACGCGACCCGAAGCTGGCAATCGGCGTTGCCAATATATACAACCAGTCCATATGTTGCTCGTCTGACAGTCGACGACGCTGGGGTGATAATCATCATCTGATGGATCCTTCCACTAGCGAATCAACCACGGGGATTATTGCCAGTTGGACTACTGCGACCAGCTGCATGTTGGCTGACGCTGTCGCAACCGCGCTGTTTTTGTGCCCAGCTGATGTGCTACAACAACACTTCGACTTCGAATATTGCATAGTTGATGATTCGCTGACCAGCAAACTGTCACCTGGCTTCCCGGCACATTTATTCACGGCTACTGACCCTGGCTAGCTTCATCGGGCTAGTGCTTGTGTGCTACCATGGAGTCATCTACGACGCATTCATCGAAACCACTCATGTCACTTTCGTCCAGCTACTGCTAGCCCTATTAGCAGCTCTAGTAATGCACGAGCTGAGCGCTCGCTTCGTTGGACGCGTCGTTCGCCGACTTGTCCGGCGCAACCGCTTCGAAACACTTATTGATGAAATGAAGCGCGAAAATACGCTAATAACTATCGCCAGTGCTAGCCTACAGGCTTTAATATGGATTGTTGTGATCGCCGTTATGCTGCACATTTTGTCGATTGATCTGGCATCAGTCGCTGCCGGTGCTGGATTTTTAGGCATCATCATCGGTCTCGGCGCTCAAACAACCATTCGTGATTATCTGGCCGGCATGTTCATCCTCGCTGAGAACCAATACCGTGTTGGGGACATAATCACTTTACGCGGCGGCAGCACCGGCAATGGGACGTCTGGTGTTGTCGAAGATATTAGTCTGCGTATCACAAAGTTGCGTGATCTGGACGGCACGCTCAGCAGTGTCCGCAACGGCGAAGCAACTATCGTTACTAACAGAACTATAAGTTTTTCTAGCGTTTTGATCGACATCGGCGTGAGTTATGACAGTAACATAGACAAGGTAGAAGAAGTTTTGAACAAAATTGGCCAGGACATGCTGACAGACGAGGAACTGGCCAAAAACATCAAGGAGCCGATCGCTTTCCTACGAGTCGACGGCTTCGGTGCCTCAGCAATCATGATCAAAGTCGTCGGCAAAGTCGTGCCTGCCAAACAGTGGGAAATTGCTGGCGAGTACCGACGACGCGTACTCAAAGCCTTCCGCACAGCCAAAATTGAAATCGCCTATCCTCAACTTGACGTCCACCAAAAATAACAAATATATCTGACAGTAGCTGCGCTAAACATAGTGCTAAACTGTATATATAAGAAAACTGATTGCCACCGAATTTGTTAGCGTTGACGGTGTTATGGGCGAACCGCAGAACTGGACTGCTGCCTATTTTAGCCCTGAAATGGGTGAGTATCGGCACAAGGAGCTGTTTGCCAGTGGAGCATTGCTTCTTGGGCGGGTTACCTACGATAGTTTTGCCGATGTCTGGCCAGCTCGACCAGGGCTGGACCGAGGCGAACAGGCCTACGCTGACCGGCTCAATAGTATGCCCAAATATGTTGTGAGCCAATCGATGGAAACTGCCGAGTGGGAAAATACCAGTGTTATCAACGACGACGTGGAGGCTGCTGTTGCTGCACTCAAGACCGAGGACGGCCAAGACATCCTGATACACGGCAGCGCGACGCTAGTCAACTACCTACTAAACGCTGGGCTG
>JBDSWU010000055.1:0-15670 GCA_039926445.1 Saccharimonadales bacterium (SeqCode) | reverse complement strand
GATTCTGTCGAGGATGAAATAAGTTATAATAGCCGCACGAACCCAGAAGGGTATGGTCAGCACCGTAGTGCTGCCAAAGGACTCCTTGAAACGAGTGTCTATACCTACGATCCTGACACCGATATTTTTGCGCATATGCTAAAGAATCAAGCTCAGTAGCTGAACATGACTTCGGCCAACGGTCGTTAAACGACGGTGACTTCGGTGCGGGCGACTGAGCGACCGGAAAAGAGGCGGACGCGGCGAGTGGTGTATTTGACGATGCCATCGCGGTGAGCGTGGATGGTGAAGTTGCGGCTAACTTTGGTGCCGACACCACCGCGCTTAGTCATACCGACCTGGCGGACGATGACTTGGCCGACTTTGACTTTTTGACCACCGTAAAGCTTGACGCCGAGGCGTTGGCCGGGTGAGTCGCGGGTATTTTTGGCGGTACCGCCTGCTTTGACGTGTGACATAGGTGTCCTTGCTTATTACGATTAATTACTTGGTGGTTATCACCAGGAGCTGGCGGGCAACGAGTTGGTCTGAACGATAGTAGATCAGCTGGTCATCCCGAATGTGCTCAAATCTGACTCGATTATAGCCCAAATCGTCGATCTGGTCAATAAGGGGTAGGGTTTTGAAGTGATCTGGGCTAGTTTGCCAAGCGGGTACGGCTAGGCATAGTCGTGTCCCGGGGGCTAGCTGTCCGTGGATGTTGCGCAGAAACTTGCGGATGATGGTGTTGCAGTCGCTGGCAGTTTGACTGAGAGTCACGGGGTCGGGAGCGCTGGTGAACGGTTTGCCGAGGTAAGTTTCGCCGGCTATTAAGTCGACCGGGGCGGTCCAGGTGTGGTTGGTGGCGTCGCCGGTTTCGGTGCGGGCAACAAGTTTCGGGTCGAGCCAGGACAGATTGGCGTTGGTGAAGTCGATCATTCGCGGCTCGAGGTCAGTGCCGTAGACGTCGTAGCCCATGAGGTGGGCTTCCTGCAAGACGACGCCGGTGCCGCAAAATGGATCGAGCACGGTTTGTCCGAGAATGGTTTTGGGGACTGGCTGGCCAGCCGGAGTGTCACAGATATTGGATAGCTGGGCTTCAGGCAGGGGGCCGGCGGCTAAATTGATTAGCAGCTGGGCGAGTTTGGGGGGCAACATGCCGACTTTGGCGTCGCGCTTTGGTCGTTCGCGGTCGCGGCGGGTGTAGCTGGCGATGTCTTGGACCATGACAGTCTGGGCGATAATCGTCTGGTCGCCATCGCCAATCAGTAGCAGTTCCCAACCGGTGGGGCCGGTAAGGTGGTTGTGGATGACTTGCGGCGTGGTTAGCTCCGCAGTTTTGTTGGGTATCAGGCGGACTGAACGGCCGGTTTTACGAATGGCTTTTTTGAGCGTCAGTCCGGTAGCCTCGAGCTGGCCGGGGCTGACGTCGAGCCCCTGGACTGATAGTCCGAGCTGCATTTTTCCTTCGGGTAGTCTGCCGGCATGTCCCGGCCCGACAGTGATCAGGAATTTTTCGAGTTGCTTCCAGTTAGTGGTCGGCTGAGTGGTCAGGACTTTGGCGAACTTGATTGACCCGCCCAGGCGATCGAAAGCCAGCAAACAAGGATCGATGTCGACTATCGCGGCCTGCTTCCCGACCAAGCGGACGCGCGCCGCGCCGTACAGGCTTTCAAGTTCTGCCAGGCCGAGCAGAGGTTGACGGCCGAGAGTTAGGAGTGATTGCATGTCTTAACTATATCATCAGCGGCTATGTTGCTATACCGACCGTTGTCGAGTTCAGCAAAATAGACCGTCGGCTGCACCCACCACAACCTCAGGGAGTAGTAGTATACTAGTGACATGACCGCTCATAATGACCTAATTGACCCAAATGATTTAGGCACCGATTCTCGCGCTGAAGTGAGTGCTGACCCGAGCAATCAATACCCGCACGACCAGGGTGATGAGACAAAAAAGCGCAACTGGAAGATGATTATTAACTGGCTGACGGTGTTTGCGCTACTCGTGCTGGTGTGGGCGATTCGCGACCAACTGGTCGGCACCTTTTCTAACTTGGGACGAGTGCATGCCGCGCTATTGCTGCTACTAATTCCGGTCGAGGTGTTGAACTATCACGCCCAGGCCAAACTCTACCAGGGTTTATTTGCCCAGGTCGGCAACAAGTTGTCATACAAATTTTTGCTGCGCACATCGGTTGAGCTAAACTTTGTCAATCACGTTTTTCCCAGCGGCGGGGTAACCGGCATATCATACTTTGGGTTGCGCATGCGTCGCGGGCAGGATATTACCGGCGCTAAGGCAACTTTGATCCAAGTCATGAAACTGGCGCTGACGTTCTTGTCATTCGAGGTGTTGATCATCATAGGCATGATCAGTTTGGCGGCGTTTGGCAGGGTTAATAACCTAGTTATACTGGTGGCCAGCTCGCTGTCGACGCTGTTACTTGTTGGAACCTTGGGATTTGTCTACGTCGTTGGTAGTAAGGCACGGATTAACGCCTTTTTCACGGGAGTCACCAAAGTACTCAACCGGCTGATCCAGTTGGTGAGGCCGAAGCATCCAGAAACCTTCAACATCGATCGGGCGCGAACAACTTTTGACGATTTTCACGATAACTACCAGCAACTGAAAACTGGCTGGCGCCAGCTGCGAGGGCCATTTGGCTGGGCGTTCGTTATGAACTTGACCGAAGTTTTGGCGGTATATGTCGTCTATCTGGCGTTTGGCGAAGTGGTCAACTTTGGCGCCATCATCTTGGCCTATGCGATCGCCAACTTTGCGGGCTTGGTGTCGGTGCTGCCGGGCGGTGTTGGTGTCTACGAAGCGTTGATGACGGCGGTGCTGGCTAGTACTGGCATTCCGGCCGGAGTCAGCCTGCCGGTGACGGTTATGTACCGGGTGCTGAACACGCTTATCCAGTTGCCGCCGGGCTATTATTTTTATCACAAAAACCTGGCAAACAAGTCACGACTAGGTCCGGCCGATGGCGCTTGAGGAACAGATTGCGACAGGCGGTGATATTGAGTTAAGCGTCAGCAGTTTTGTGGCGCTGCTAAATCAGACTATGGAATACGCTTACCCTGGCGTCGTTATAACTGGTGAGTTGGCCAACCTGCGAGTCAGCAAAAATCGTTGGGTCTACTTTGACTTGAAAGATGACCAGTCGTCGGTCAAGTTTTTCGGCACTATTTACCAGCTTCCGGGGCCGCTCGAGGACGGCATGATGCTCAGGGTCCGTGGTACACCAAAGCTACACAATCTGTATGGTTTCAGCGTAACCGTTCAAAGCCTGCAACCAGCGGGCGAGGGAACCATCAAGCGAGCAGCGGCGCTATTGCAAGCCAAGTTGCAGGCTGAAGGCCTATTTGACGCTGGCCGCAAGCGCCAGTTACCATATCCGCCGCGACGAATCGGGCTGGTTGCTTCCAAGCAATCAGCCGCCTACGCAGATTTTATTAAAATTCTTGGTGCCCGCTGGCAGGGTGTCGATGTAGACCTGATCGATGTCCAGGTGCAGGGTGAGCCGGCAGTTGGACAGATTGTGGCAGCGATCGAGCAGTTCAACGGTCAGGCTGAGCCGCCGGATGTCTTGGTTGTGATCCGCGGCGGCGGTAGCCCAGAAGACTTAGCCGCCTTTAGTAGCGAGCAGGTTACCAGGGCCGTGGCGGCCAGCCGTATTGTGACGGTAGTTGCGATCGGACATGAGGTTGATACAAGTTTGGCCGAGCTGGCCGCTGATCGGCGCGGCAGTACGCCGAGTAATGCTGCAGAGCTGCTAGTGCCTGACCGCCAACAGGTGCTGCAGGGGTTGCGGACTGACTCTGGACGCTTGCGGCAGCTAGTGGAGCGTAGCCTGCTGACCGCCGCACAGCGGCACCATCTACAGCGGCAGGCGCTCGACCAACTTTTAGCCAACCAGCTTGATCGTGCCAGCACAAAGCTCAGTGCGCAACGCCAATTGCTGACTGCTTTAAGCCCACAAGCAATATTGCAACGCGGTTACGCTCTGATTCGCAGCGGTTCAGCTGATGGGCCGGTCATCCGCCAAAGTTCGCAGCTCCACAGGTCCGATAAAATAACATTGCAGCTATCCGATGGTACAGTAGGCGCTATAATAGGAGACAACCCATGACAAATGCTAAAAAACCAATCGACTATGCCGCATTGCAGGCTGAGCTTGACGCCATAGTTACTGATTTGCAGCGCGATGATGCCGACGTAGACACTGCTCTCAAGCAGTACGGTCGTGGCCTGGAGATTATCGAACTTCTCGAGACATACCTATCGTCGGCCGAAAACAAAGTCCGCGAGCTGCAGGCAGCCTTCGACCGTACATGATGCTGCTGCTGCTGACGCTGGTAGTTTTGGCACTGATCGCTTGTTTTACAGTAATATTGCTGTTCGGCGCGCCATATTTGCCGACTCTTAGGCCGCAGGTAGCGGCTGCGATTAAGCTAGCGGATTTGCGCTCTGGGCAGACACTACTGGAGCTGGGTTGCGGTGATGGTACGGTGCTGGTGGCAGCAGCTCGCACTGGAGCGACAGTCGTTGGTTATGAACTAAACCCGATTTTGGCGCTGGTTTGCTGGCTTCGCACCAGGCGTTACCAGGGGCGGGTGACTGTTATCTGTGGGGACTTCTTTCGGGCTGATTGGCCGAAGGCCGATGTTATCTTCACGTTTTTATTGCCAAAATATATGAAAAAACTGGATACAAAAATAGTTCAATATAAACATAAGCCTGTCAAATTAATCAGTTTTGCCTTCACGGTGCCGGGACGAAAGCCGAGCGCTGAACTCGATGGTGTTTATGGCTATCAGTACTAGTTGTTGCACCAACGGCACACCTGGGGTAACATGGCTGTATGATTAAGCATAACCAAAACGGTATATCGACTGTCAGCTTACTGCTAGGTCTGAGCATAGTGCTATTGCTGGGAACGCTCGGCTTCGCAGGTTGGGCATTTACCAGTCGCCAGGATTACAAAAACAACGTTGACCAAAAAATTGTCGCCGCCAATGCAGTTGCCGTCCAAAAGGCCGAGAGTGCCAAGGACGTGGCTTTTGCGGCCGCCGAAAAACTACCGCTGCGCACCTACACTGGACCCGAAGCATTCGGAAGTGTATCGGCCCAGTATCCTAAAACCTGGAGCGGTTATGTCGACGCTAGCGGCAATGGCCAAGCGGTGGTTGATGGTTACTTTTACCCTGGAGTAGTACCAACACTGACCTCTCAAAATTCTGCCTTTGCGCTGCGCATTCAGGTGCTCAACCAGTCGTATAGCCAATCGCTACAAGCATTGAGCTCACTGCAGCAGAACGGTGATGTTACAGTCTCTGCTTATGCGCTGCCTAAGGTTCCGAAGTCAGTTGGAGTCAAAGTGGTTGGCAGCTTCCAACCCGGAAAAAGTGGAGAGATGGTTATCCTGCCGCTGCGCAACCAAACATTGCAGCTGTCGACTGAGAGTAGCAAGTTTGTTGACGATTTTGAACAGCTGATCCTGCCAAACTTTAGTTTTGCGCCCTAATTGATCACGTTGATCACGCCTATTAGGATCAAAGCGCAAGCAGTATTACTAAACACTAAAATATAAAGTACTACAAATAGTTGGCCACCAGCTGTTATACTGAGGCTAGTTAAGTGAGGGGTAACAGCTGGCAATGGCGCGCGCGCAAAAAACCGATAAGCAGTCGTCGATGTTGTCTCAGGAGCTGCTACTTTCGGTCGCCGAACAGATTAAGCTGCCTTTGCTACAGATTGCACGCTTGGCTGAACTCGGCCGGACCGACCGAGTTCAGGCGACAGCCGATAGTGCCCTAAGTCTGATAGACAACTACGTTTTGGCTGTGCGTCTCAACCTCGAGGCCCAGCAACAGCCGTTAAAGCTTGAATCGGTGTCGGTTTCGTCAGTTCTATACGATGCTGCCGCTCGACTGAGTGATTATGCTCAAGGCTACGGCATCAGTTTGGAACTAAATGTTGCCAGCCATCACGGTACAGTCATGGCTCACAGGCAGGGGTTGGAAGCAGCTTTGGTTAGCTTGGGGTTGGCGCTGATAGAGTCCTTGCCAGCTCAGGAGAGTCCACAGTTGACGCTGCAATTAGCCACGCACCGCTGCCGATACGGTGTGGTCGCTGGGCTGTACACCGACACCGAGCGTCTGACGCCAACAGTCCTGAGCAGAGGTCGACAACTGCACGGCCGCAGCCGACAGCCACTTCTCAACCTGACGCAAGGCTCCGGAGCGGGGGTGTTCGTTGCCGATAGTCTGCTCCGTGCCATGGACTTAGAGCTGACTGTGTCGCGACATCAGCGGTTATTCGGACTCGGTGCCATTCTCCAACCCAATCAACAGTTGCAGCTGGTGTAGGTTATGGCGCACGTTATCATGATCGAACCAGATAGGGTGTTGGCCGAGACTTACCGCGAAGCCTGCGTTAGGGCCGGCCACACCTTGGTGCCTTGCGCCAGTGCTCAGGCGGCCATTCTGGCCGCTGACCAGAGCCGACCGGACGTCGTAATTGTCGAGTTACAACTGATCCAGCACTCTGGCATTGAGTTCCTGTACGAGTTTCGCTCCTACCCGGAGTGGCAATCTATACCGATGATTTTGCACAGCGTCGTGCCGCCGGCCGAGTTTGCCGATAACTGGCAGTTACTGCGCCAGCAGTTGGGCGTAGCGCAGTACCTGTACAAGCCACAGACTAGTCTGCGACAATTGCTGGCAGCCATCGACAACGTCAGTCTAGTGGCATGAAGCAGCTCGTTGCCCGGGCGATTGTGCTCAGTCGAATCGACTACGGAGAAGCGGATCGCATCATCACTCTACTGACGCCCGATGCTGGCAAGCTACGGCTTATGGCCCGCGGTGTCCGGCGGCCCAAATCAAAACTGGCTGGCGGAATCGAGCTGTTCAGCGTCAGTGACATCACCTATATCATGGGGAAGGGCGACCTAGGCACTCTCATCTCGGCCCGCTTGGACCGCCATTATCGCCACATAGTCCGGGACATCACCCGCGTCCAACTAGGCTACGAACTGATTAAGCAACTACACAAAATCACAGAAGATAACCCGGAGGAAGACTACTTTGACCTGCTTCAGCAATCCTTTGCCGGCCTAGACTCTGACCTCGACACCGACATTATCCGGCTGTGGTTCCTGGCTCAGCTACTACGCCTGTCCGGCAGCTCTCCGAACCTTGCCACCGACAACCAAGGCCGGACACTAGAAGTCGGAGTTCTGTATAGCTTCGACTTTGATAGCATGGCTTTTGATACCCACCCATCAGCCCAATTATCGTCAGCTCATATCAAAGTTATGCGCTTGCTTTTCAATGTCACCGAACTCGCATCACTGCGCCAGGTGCAGGGCATCAGCTTATTGCTTCCTGATGTTTCGCCCTTACTGCATACAATGCGCCAGAATTACCTCAACATCTAAAAGCGCGCTATAATGTGGCCAATATGACAGATTTTGAGCTATATCTACAACCGGGCAACTGCCCAGGCGGACCGGCGGACTACTATGCTCGGTTCTATTACCAGCCAAAGGCCGGAGCTCCGCGTTTATCTAGGCCGGTTTATGTCGGAGCTCAGCGAGCACCCGTCAAACAGCTGCTTCACGACGCATTACTAGAGTTCAGCCGCGAAGCTAGTCGCGCCAATATCGGCGCTGTCAGCTTGATGAAGTTGTGTCATCGCAAAGAACACCAGATGCGACCGCGACTAGAGCGTGAGGCTTCTGTGATATTGGCTGACAGAATGATGCCAAGAACTGCAGCCCATCACAGTAACCCCGTCTACCGCGCTCCTAGTAATGGCTTTGGGGCTGTGCGCCGCGATTTACCGAGTTTGTCGGTTGCTAATAACGTGGCGTTCATGCCGGTCACATACTCAGAAGAATCGACTCACCCAATAACAGAAATAATCCAAGTTAATCACAGCCAGCCGCCGATGTACGTCGCATTGCGTGGGTTGGAGCAAATTGTCGATTTTCGTCGTGGCTAGCTCGATTGTATTTTGAGTCGCTAACCACGTATACTTAACAGATCATGTCTGATACAAATCAACCCAAACTCGAAGAAATCGTTAGTCTTTGCAAACGCCGTGGCTTTATCTACCCTGGCTCTGACATTTACGGCGGTCTATCTGGCACTTGGGACTACGGTCCTCTCGGCGTCGCTTTGAAGCGTAATGTTATGCAACTATGGTGGAAAATGTTCGTTGACGACCGCGACGATATGCTCGGCGTTGATGCCGCCATCCTGATGAACCAAAAAGTCTGGCAGGCTTCCGGCCACGTCGATACGTTTACCGATCCGTTAGTCGAATGTTCCAACTGCCAGGTACGCTTTCGTTCCGATAAGATTGACCTAACGACCTGTCCAAACTGTGGCCAGAAGAACACCTTTGGCGAAGCCCGCCAGTTCAACATGATGTTCCGTACTTTTGTTGGCCCAAACCAGGGTGAGGAAGTAACGATCGGTGCTCCATTGGAAGGCGACGCAGGCCGAGTTGATCTCGAGGGTCGAAAAGCAATCACCTATGAACCAAGCAGTGTATCGTACCTACGGCCCGAAACGGCCCAGGGGATTTTCACGAATTTTAAGAATGTTGTTGATAGTTTTTATCCCGACATGCCGTTCGGTTTAGCACAGCAGGGCAAGGCCTTCCGTAATGAGATTAGTCCGCGCGATTTTGTCTTTCGTTCCCGCGAATTTGAACAGATGGAGATCGAATATTTCGTGCATCCTGATAACTGGGAAGCGGCGTTTGAAATGTGGGTTAAGCTCGTCCATGAGTGGTGCGATGCACTAGGTCTTCCGGCTGAATCAGTGCACGAATTAGAAGTTGAAGAAGCTGACCGCGCTCACTACAGCAGGCGCACGATTGATTTCGAGTTTGATTTCCCAATTGGCCGTGAAGAGCTGCTCGGCTTGGCTTATCGAACAGACTTCGATTTAATGAATATCCAAAATAACTCCGGGAAGAGTATGGAGTACCGGCCAAAGGACGGCGCAGCGCCTTTCGTACCGCATGTCATCGAGCCGTCGTTTGGTCTGGAGCGGTCAATCATGGCTGTACTGGCAGCCGCTTATTGGCACGACGAGGCCAACGACCGGATTGTCCTAAAACTGCCCTATCACCTATCACCGATCAAGGTCGCGGTTTCACCTTTGCTAAAGAATAAGCCTGAGCTGGTTGAGAGAGCTCGCGAGGTTTATGCGATGCTCAAAAAAGAATTTGGGGCTGTGGCTTGGGACGACAACGGCAACGTTGGCAAGCGGTACCGTCGTCAGGACGAGATTGGTACGCCTTACTGCGTAGTAGTCGACTTTGAGACGCTAGAGGGCGACGCCGCAGACACGGTCACTGTTCGCAACCGCGACACTACCGAGCAAGCCAGGGTTGCTATATCTGATCTGGTGACTTCGCTCGACTTTTAGGCTCTAACTTTTTATTAACTGGTTGGGAAAGATTTGATGGTGTGTCTAACTAGATAACCCCTATTTTGATTTGTCTGATTCTGAGATGAATGTCCGTGAATTGTACCTGTTAATTGCCGGGCTGTCCTCTCAGAATCAGACAAATCAGAATATGGGTATAGTGGACGTTTGTTCAGTTGGACGGCGCGGGCGAGGCAATGCCAAACCGAGCCGGTATAATAGTAGTGAGTATGGCAAAAGATATAACTATAGGCAGCGCAGTCCAGACGATTATTTGGGATCTGGACGGCACTTTGATTGATAGTTTCGAGATATTTGCCGAAATATTGGCCGAAGTGGCGCGGCTAAATGTTTTAGATATGCCGGAGCGTGAGGTGCTCAGGCATAATTTTCACGGACCACTGGAGGACTCGATCAAGCATAGCCTCGAGATCAGCGACCCGCACTTGCTCAAAAAAATTGTAGCCGACTTTTTGGAACTGCAAGAGAACTACTATGCATTGCCGGACGAGCACCTGTTGGAGGATGCTTATCTTTTGGCTCAACGCCTTCAGCTGGCCGGTAAACGCCAAATCGTTGTGACCAATCGGGTTCACGCCAGTCGGGGCAATGCCAGTCCGAGGCACATAGTAGAGCATTCGGCACTGCGTTTGTATATAGATGCGCTTGTTTGTGGCGATGAGAGTAGTTTTCGAAAACCTGACGCTCGGGTGCTGAATGCAGTAGCTGCTAATTTTGATTTGGAACGAGCGCTTGTCATCGGTGATCAGTTCGTCGATGCAGAGTTGGCGCACAATCTGGGGCTGCAAGCGGTCTTGATTGACCGGGGAGGCCAGGGCATAGCCCATTTGGAAAGTTTGCCCGATACCACAAGTTACCGCGTGGTGCGATCGCTCGACGAAGTCCTTGTCTAGTTGTATGCTGTGACTAGATCGAGATTACTTTAACTGAAAGGCTATCATGGATTACGCTGTACATTTTCTAGTCGCTGCTGGTTTGTTTGTGGCAATTGATGCCGTCTGGCTGAGCAAAGTTGCCAAAAAATTCTATTATCGTGAATTAGCACATTTGATAGCTAAAAAAGCTGATCTTCGACCGGCGGTAGTGTTTTATGCATTGTATATGCTCGGTGTCCTGGTGTTTGCAGTTGAGCCGGCCATTGATCGTGGGTCAGTCTTTTATGCCCTAAAGTACGGCGCATTTCTCGGTTTAGTTATGTACGCAACCTATGATTTGACTAACGCCTCAACTCTGAAGAACTGGCCAGCCAAGGTAACATATGTCGATATGACGTGGGGTGTTTTCATAACCGCTACGGTCGCAACGTTGACGACGCAGATTTTTGTCTAAGCGCCGTCACCGCAGCTACGGCCTAGAGTAAGCCAAGCTTGGCCGAACAAGCAGGCCAAGCGCCCCAACCCTGACGGGCTTGCAGAGCTATGCCGCGGGCTATTTGCTCTTCACGGCTGGCATTAGCCGGGCTGCCAGTGCCGCCGACTGCGGCCCAGCTACCAAGCGTAAACTGTAGGCCACCGTAAAAGCAATTGCCAGTGTTGATAGCCCAGTTTCCACCCGACTCACAAGCGGCAATGCGGTCCCAAACACCGCCGTCGCCGATAGCGAAATTGGCGGTGGTAACCGGCTGAGTGCCGGCTCGGGCATTGTTGCTGACTTCAGCCCGAACAGCGACCGTCGCGTTGACTGGCAAAGCTCGGGCAGTTAAGGCTTCGGTTTCAGCTGGTATACGCAACTGCTGACCAGGATAGATTAGGTCAGGGTTAGAGATATCACTGTTGGCATAAAATAACCGAAGATATGTCGTGTTGTGCTCATTGGCAATTTTTTCTAAATAATCACCACTTTGTACGCTGACTATCACCGGGGCTGGTGCAACCGGGGCTGGTGAGGCCTCGGCAGGGGCAGTTTCGACTGGAGTTTTAGGCTCACTTGTCGCAAGTTGCGACGTCTTTGGCGACTTGATTGATAAAATTCTGGCCGTCTGCGAACTATCTGCTAGGACAGGCGACGGGTTGCCGATTATGGTGATGGCAGCCAGAAGTATGGCCGCACTAAATAGAGCTCGTTGCATTGTGTAAATACCCTCCTGTAAAACTTCCCCTGCAGCACATTTGTAACTGTTAAAAACTGTTAGTCGTTTGTGACTGGTGCTGAATTAACAGGGGTCAGTTAGATGTATCGCGACATTGACTGTCGCAAAACACAAATCTAAGCATAACCCGGCCGCCAATTGGTGTCAAGACTTCCAGCCCTAACGCTACATGTGGTAGCTGCCAGAACAGGGGAAATATGTCGCAATATTTGTGTGGACAAAAGTGCTACAATGGCCGGATGATTATCTACTACACAGACGGTAGCTGTGAGCCAAATCCCGGCAAAGGCGGTTACTCTGTCATCCGCGTCAATCACGACGGGGAAGGTTTGGTTTCATCAATGGAGCCTGTGGTTTTAGGTCGTGAGCCAAGCGGCGAGCAAACCACCAACATACGCATGGAAGGCTACGCTATCATGGCTGCACTAAAGGACGCAGACGGCGCCGAATGTGAAATATTTAGCGACAGTGAGTTTTGGATTAAAGTTATTACTGTTTGGTCGCTGCCATGGGAAAAGAATGGCTGGAAAAAGAAGGGTGGCGAGATCAAAAACCTCGACATCGTCCAAGAAGTTGTGCCGCTTTACCGGGCATCTAAAGCCAAACTGACCTGGGTGCGCGGCCATGTTGGGGACCCCGGCAACGAGATGGCTGACCACTGTGCAAATCAAGCACGTTTGGGTATACAACTATAGAACTGGCGCGATCTAATATTTTTTACAGCAGACATAACCAGAGCGGTTTAGTACAATAGCAACTCATGGATGAACCACAACCGTCGACCGACATTTTGGCCGAAACCGCTCTGCCACCTTACGAGCAGAGTGATGTATTTGCTTGGGCCAACAATCTAGTCCAGTTCAAAGATGAGCTCAAGATTGAGCTATTTTTGATCAACAAAAACTACATTTTGTATCGAACTAGCCTTAGTGGGGAGCTGACCAAACAGCTGGAGCCGATATTTGTAGATCAGATGCTCGACTACGTGCTTGAGGGCGCTGCCGAAGGCTTGATTGTCAGGACATTTGAAGAGGCAGAGGCTGAGCAAAAAGTATTGCAGCGCACACAGCTAAGCAATGTCGATAAGTGCCGTGAGCTACTTAATTGGCTCAAGACTCAGGAGCACGAGATTGAAGTGTTTGTCGATGAGGAACACGACTTTAAGCGCATCAAGGGTATTATGGCTCGCGTATCCCACCCGCAGATGGACAAGCCTTTTTACATATTTAAGGTGCTGCAGCAAAGTAATATCATGCGCGGCAAAACAGGTTGGATGTTGCGCGGCGGTGCTTTCAAGGCTTTTGACGCCGATGCCGCGATTCGGATACCGATTGAACCACAGTTATTGTTGCTCGACCAAGATTTGTACGTTTTCAATCAAACGCGACTGAAACAGCTTTTTGGCTATGACGCCAAAGAAGCGGCGATAGCCAAGCAGAAGGTTGCCGAGATACAAGAGAACTTCAAGCTTAGCTTTGATGAAGGGCTGGACATGAATAGCCTCGTTATGGGCAAGCAGAGCCTGATCAAGAAGCTGCAAAAACTCGAACCAGGACTTGTCAAGCAGGAGGAGCTGATGAACCATGCCGGTGATCTGGGGATTGATCTTATGGAGGATGACGCCGGACAGATTATAATTATGGACGACAAAGATATGAGTAAGTTCGTCAACTTGCTTAATGACGACTATTACGAATCGGCGCTAACCGGACAGCGCTACGAGATTACCAAGAAAAAATTGCTCAAGCCAGACGAAGACGATGACCAGAAACTGCTAAAAGGCCTCTAATTATTAACTATTGCTTAATTTTACGGCCGACTACAGGCGCCAGTGGTAGAATCAACTAATGCGACAAAAACAAGCTCTAGCAGTCATGATGAGCGGCGCCAACGTTTTTTTGACAGGCGCTCCTGGCGCCGGCAAGACCTATGTTCTGAACCAGTTTGTTAAGCGCGCCCAACGTTCGGGTAAACGAGTGGCGGTAACGGCGAGCACCGGCATCGCCGCTAGTCATCTGGGTGGCTTGACGATCCATTCTTGGTCGGGGCTGGGCATACTCGACAGTCTGTCCAGCGAAGACCTGAAGCGCCTGGGCGGGGCTGACAGACTAATTAAGCGCTATAACGCCACCGATATTTTGGTGATTGACGAGGTGTCGATGCTGCACGGCGCCCGTTTGGATATGATCAATCAGCTGGCCAAGGTGCTGCGGGCCAGCGAAAAACCATTTGGTGGCATGCAGGTAGTGCTAGTTGGTGACTTGTTCCAGCTGCCACCAGTTAGTCGCGGCTCGAGTGGCTTCGACTTTGCTCACCAGTCAGTCGCTTGGTCCGAGCTGAGCCTGCAGATCTGTTATATCACCGAACAGCACCGTCAGCAGACTGCCGACGGTCTACTGGATCTACTTGAAGCCATGCGCGACGGCAGTTTCGACACCATGCACCACGAGCTGTTGACTTCTCGCACCGGCCTAGCGCCCGGCGAGGGCAGGGCAGTAACCCGTTTGTACTCTCATAACATCGACGTTGAGTCGATCAACGCCCGGCATCTGGCCGCTATCGACGACCAAGAGTACAGTTACGAGATGTCAACCAAGGGCGCGGCCGCCAAGATTGAGCAGCTGGCCAAAGGCCTGTTGGCTCCGCCAGTGCTGACGCTAAAAGTTGGTGCTGAGGTCATGTTTGTTGCCAATAACTTCGGCGAAGGCTTTGTTAATGGCAGCCGCGGCATGGTAGTCAAGTTCGAGAACAAAACGCCGCAAGTCAGGCTAACCAATGGAAGAGTCATCGATGTAGCGCCTCACAGTTGGAGTCTCACCGAAGATGGCCGAGTCCGCGCCGAGATAAGTCAATTACCTTTACGCCTGGCTTGGGCGATCACCATCCACAAAAGCCAGGGCATGAGTCTGGATGCCGCTGAGATCGATCTAACCCGAGCATTTACCCCAGGTATGGGCTATGTCGCACTCAGCCGAGTGCGCAGTTTGGACGGGCTCTATCTGCAGGGCTTCAATGACACGGCGCTGCGCATGCACCCCGAAATCTATGAGCTGGATCGTGTATTGCGCCACGCCTCACGACAGCTAGCAGAGGAGACTGAAGATATTGCAGCTGAGGCTGTTGCGCCCAAGGCTGCAGTACCAGCCTCAGCTGATCCTCTGCTGTATGATGCTCTAAAGCAGTGGCGACTGCTGCGAGCGCGCGAGGATCGCGTGGCACCGTTCATCATTGCTCATAACGCCGCGCTCGAAGCGCTGGCGGCCGCTAAGCCGACAACAAAGCAGGCTATGTTAGGCGTTGCTGGTTTTGGCCAACAAAAAGTCGCCACCTACGGTGACGACATGCTGGCGATTATTGCAGCTCATCTCGCCTAAACATATTTGAATTATTAAATTTAGCTTAAACCCAGTTTTTGACGATTCGTACGTTTCTTACAGAGGTGATTGCGCACATGCTTTATCATAAACAGCACATGTTGTAAATATAATCGACGTTTTGTTTGACGGTCGTTAGCGGGCTTTGCCATGATGCTCGGCACACCTTATCTAAACAGGAGACCGCCCATGAAAAATATCGACTTTCACCAACCATTAACGCGTGCTGTGCTGGTCGTAACCGCCTTAGCAGCTTTGGTAACTGGCGTGACCTACGCCGCGCTGACCAGCCGTCAGGTAGTACTTACCAGCAACACCATCACCACGGCCATCGCCCAACTCAAAGTTAGTAAGGACAACAGCACATACGCCGATACTCTGGAGGGTTACGCTTTCTACAATCTAGTGCCAGGAGGCAATCCTGTGCCTAGTGACGGCGGCTTTCCGATTTACCTACAAAACGTTGGCACTGTTGCCCTGGCCGCTCGTTTGAGCGTTGACCCGACACTCACCAATACCGATGGTGTAGATTTAAGCAAGGTTCACGTGATCTTTACACCGTACGGCGGTGCTTCGCCGCAAACTATGACACTGCAGGAGTTGATAGACGCTCATGACAGCGGCGGCGTGGCATTAACTGTCGGTGGGCTCAACCACATTAACTCCAGCGGTAATGGTGGTGTGATGGTCCAAATCCAGCTCGACGACGAGGCCTTTAGCGGCTCAGGGGCGACCATCAATAACCTAAACTTTAG
>JBDSWU010000054.1:0-2026 GCA_039926445.1 Saccharimonadales bacterium (SeqCode) | reverse complement strand
GTATGTCCAAGAACACTTGGTGGGCCGATTATCCCGAGAATCGCAACAATTTCTTGGCAAAGATGGAGGGCGGCAAGTCATCCGAACAGGTCGAGTCCGAGCTGATAGATTTGTTCCAGGACCAGTTTGGTACCGAGCCGGCTATCCTGGCAGGCAACAGCATACATTCCGACCGGGGCTTTATCAAACAGTGGTGGCCGCAGCTCGATCTGAAGTTGCACTACCGGATGCTCGATGTCAGTTCGTTGAAAATCGTTATGCAGGGAAAATACGGCGTCGAGTTCGAGAAGAAAAATTCTCACCGGGCATTTGATGACATCCAAGCCTCGATCGCGGAATTACAATTTTATCTAGAATGGCTACAGCATGGACCACAAGACAGTTGAAGATTACGTACTGAGCATGCCGAACAGTCGGCTTGACTACCCCTTTGGCGAGGACGTGGCTGTCTACAAAGTGGATGACAAAATGTATGCCCTGATTAGCGAAACCAAAAATCCTCTGCAGATCAGCCTCAAGTGCGACCCAACGCTCAGCAAGCTGCTGCGCGAAAAGTATGAGACCGTCATGGAGGGTTACCACCTGAACAAGAAGCATTGGATTACTGTTGTGCTTAGCGGTCAGTTACCTCAGGATGAAGTCGAGGATCTGATAAGGCACAGCTACCTACTAGTTAGCGGCTTGGAGCGATTGTAGCAGCAGGGTCGCCGACTGGTAGTCTTCGTTGAGTAACTTTTGACCATTAGGGCCGGTGGTCTGGGCGTAAGCAACTTTGAGCGCCGATTGGTAGGCGGCCATCTGGGCCTGCAAGATGCTGCTGAAGGTCGTATCGTAGGTGTTAGATGTCAGGGAATCTGTTAGTTGCTTGTCCAGACTAGCACTGACCTTTAGGCTGAGATCACTGGCCGATATTTTTTGTTTTTCAACGGTCCTAAGGTAGGCCAGAAGCTGTTTTTGCTGGCTGGTGACGACAAGGGTAGCCGAGATTGCAAAGTTGCGATTAGTTGACGAGATGGTTTGCTGTTGACTGGCGGCTGTTGTCAGATGAATGATGGCTTGCTGTTGCTGAGTAACCCGTAGCATGGCGTCTTGGTTGTCACCGCCGCTGAGCAGACCGCGAATTATAGCGAAGGCGATGATCAGTATAATCAGCCCAATCGATGCGATCAGGACTCGGCTGAGCAGGGAGCCGCCACCGGGTAACGACCGCCGTTGACGAACCGGTTCAGGGTTGGTGATAAAGTCGTAATTGGGCTGGACCGGGGGCGGAGCGGGTGCTCCATAGTTGGGTTGCTGGGGTTGCATCCCCTTATTTAACCATAAGAGTCATCTATGCCTCAAATTTCCAGTGCCCCAAGGTAGACCTGAAGCGAGAGTGCCGATTAAGGCTATGCTTGCGACAACGTGGTTGATAGTATATTATGCCACCATGTCATTATTTTGTGAAGGTTGTCCAAAGCGCGGTACTTGCCAAACTGAGCCAGTTGATGTTGTATCGCTACGCGTATCTTTTATGAGCAAACTAGACAGCTTCAACGGCTTTTTGGCCGCGGCCGTAGATGCCCAAGGTGGTGTCTCGGAAACTCTGAAACTGCCTCCAAGCGCTGACCGCAAAGGCTTATTGCGCTTTGTTGACGCTAGAATTACTGCCTGTACTGCTATATCTCCTGATACAACTGCCGAGCAGCATGCGGATGAGGGCTGTGCTGTCTTCAGTGATAGTCAGATCCAGGACCGAACCCTCAGTCAGTATTACACCGAGAAACTGATCGTTGCTGCTCATAACCTATCTATCCCAGCGCAGCATTGATGCCCGCCACTGTACAGGGGTGATTAGAGGTCGTACACTATAGCTATGGATGCTGTTGAAGAGGTAAAAACACGTTTGGCAATCGAGGACGTTATCGGTGAGTACGTCCAGCTTAAGCGCACCGGGCGTAATTGGAAGGGGCTTAGTCCCTTTGGCAACGAAAAGACGCCGAGCTTTGTTGTCAGCCCGGACAAGGGTATTTGGCATGACTTTAGT
>JBDSWU010000053.1:0-14615 GCA_039926445.1 Saccharimonadales bacterium (SeqCode) | reverse complement strand
CACATGTTAGTCGATGGCTATATGTGAGAGATCACACCAGCCCAACGCAAGTCGTTACGTACTATCATTGCTGGCACCAACCGCATGAACGAACTCATCAGTACGTTATTGAACATAACTCGTATTGAATCTGGTACCATCGCTGTCACGCCCAAGCTGCTTCAGGTCCCTAAAATCGTGGAGGAAGTTGTCAAAGAGTTGGAGTTGATGGCTGCCGACAAATCCATAAATGTCCAACAAACCTCAAGTGGCCGAAACCTAGCGATTCAGACAGACACATTGATACTAAAAGAGATCTTAGCCAACTTAATCTCCAACGCCATCAAATACACACCTGAGAATGGCAGTGTAACTATCGAGGTTAGATCACGGACACACGATCTGCAAGTTTGTGTCATAGACACAGGCTGGGGCATACCCAAATACGCCCAAGACCAAATCTTTAGCAAATTTTTTCGAGCACACAATATCGTCAAACGTGAAACCACCGGCACTGGGCTGGGCTTATACCTAGTTAAGGGTCTCCTCGACCGCCTTGGTGGCAAAATTTGGTTCGAAAGCGAAGAGGGCAAGGGCACAACCTTTTGTTTTAGCTTGCCTCGTAATGTCCGCCCAGTCCGCACCAAAGCCAAGTTGTAGTCAGATGAGTGTAAAATATTCGACTCGAACATCGCTTTGGGCTATGATATATATCTAAGTAGCACATCACACAAGGGGTACCCGAATTGGCCAACATATTGATTGTCGAAGATGATAAGGACCTAAACAATGCCTACAGTATTATCCTGGAAAACGAAGGTTACACCGTCGAGTCGGCTTATGACGGCAAAGAGGCACTCGATAAACTCAAGACTTTCGATCCAAAGCTAATTTTACTCGACTTATTGATGCCGATTATGGGCGGCCTGGAGTTCCTCCAGCACTACGATTTAGTCAATTCGCACAACGACGTAAAAGTTCTCATCTTCACCAACATGGAGAACTCTCCAGAAGTCACTGAGGCATACAAGCTTGGCGCACATCGCTGCATCATAAAATCGTGGACAGCACCGCACAACCTAGCTAAGGTCATCAGCGACACACTACAAAAGTCTTCGACGCCTAGCTAGATAATCTCATACAACATTTAACTCTAATCAGTAACTAGAGTTTGATCTGCATATCAGCGATGTACTGGTCGTTGAGCAAACTCATAAGCTTTGCCAGGTCTAGAACATAAGGCTCACCCTTGCCGTAGCTTATAACTCCTCGATGCTTGAGTTTGTTTAGCTCAGTGGCGGCTGTTTCACGGGTTAGTCCAGTAAGGTTGGCGAAGTCCTGGTGGGTCAGGTCTAGCGTTATTTGGATCCGCTGGGCGCCAATTGATTTTCCATGGCTTAGAGCGAGGTAATGTAGTGTATATAAAAGTTTGTCGGTCGCACGAGAATGCTGCAAGGCATTGAGTCGCATAGATTTGCCCAACTGGTCCATTAGGTAGCCCTCTAGCTGAGCGAACATGATGTCTGGCTGCTCACGTATGAACGCAACGTAGTCACTACGATCAACGACATACAGAGTGACCTCCGGCGTAAATGCCTCGTAGTAGTATATGGCGCTGGCAACCTTACCATAGACCCAAGCAGCCGGGAAGATTGATCCTTCTGAGTGAAACGAGACGGGCTTTTCGTCACCATTTACACTGAGATTATAAGCCTTGACAGTGCCTGTGCGGACGACATAAGCGGATCGAGGAGCCTCCCCCTGAAAGATTATAATTTCACCCTTGGTGAATGTTTTTGTAGCGTAACCGGCCAGAAATTCCTGAAGCTGGCTAATTGTTGATGTGTCGCTGTTCATGAGTACATCTATATTAGCATTGTTGCGCGATTGAAAACAGTAGTCAGCCGGCTGATTGACTACTGACTTGTTTTTGAAGCGGCAGGCACCTGATCAGTCCCGAGTATGATTATGAAATCTGCATCGTAAGCATCCGCAAATGGGTTTGTATTGGTGATAGTCGCCGATTTGCCATAAAGCGCTTTTAGCGCCTTGAGAGTGTTGGGATTGACTCCAGGTTTTGTCTGTATGATAGTCGTAGCCGGTTGGGTTGTTGCGTTACCTATGTCACTGACGATGTAATTCTTTACTTCCAGACGAGCCTGTTGCTGGCCTGCCAGTCCAGCTGTATCAGAACCGTTCAGGATAACTATTTGTGCACCTTCCTGAACTATTGGATTTCTAGATGTTATGCGCTGCAAAAAGTTGCTAATGTCTGAATAGTCATCAAGTCCGGCGGCTGGGATCAGCGTTGATTGACCGTCTGGTGAAGCGTAGCTGGCTAGTAGGTTTTTGCCATTTACGCTATTTAGACTGTACGATTTGATGGCGCCGCCATCAATATTTTTAACAAGTTCGTAAAGCCTTCGAACTTCACTCAGCGAAAAATCGGTGGTTACATTACGCCCAATAGCGTCCGAAAGGCTGCTGAGCTTAGCAGGGTTACTTAGAACTCCAGCGGTGACAGCCTTGGTCTTTAGTGCCAGTAACAGATTTCTCTGGTTTTTGGTGCGCTCAAAGTCACTAGCAGCAAAACCGTATGAGTTGTATGAGTCTCCGCGAGCTCGTGCTAGATTAAGCGCCTGTTGACCGGCAAGGTGGTGAGTGCCGTTACTTAGCTTTACTAGCGGAGTGTTCGTCGAATAATCGATATTCGGGTCATACAATCCCCGTGGATCAGAACTGTTGATAGTTATGTCCACACCACCAACCGCATCAACCGCCTCCTTGAGTGCGCTGTAGTTGACGAGAGCGTAATAGTTAATCGATATGCCAAAATTCTCGGCTATAACTTTTTCTAGCTCACCCATACCACCAGCCGGGTAGCCATTCTGGTTAAAATCGTTTTGCTCACCAGCGACGTAAGCATAGTTGATCTTAGAGTGACTGGAACTTCCAGGCAACTGGACATAAAGGTCACGCGGAATACTCATCAGAAAGGCTTGGTTGTTGCGCGTATCAATACTCATCAACATGATTGAGTCCGTTAGATCGGCGCCGCTATGCCCGCTATCGTCGGCCGAGTTTCCTGCAAGCAAGATGTTGACACGCCCATTTTCCTCTCCCTTGAGCTTTGTGGTTGTTAGAACGCTCAAAATATTTCCGTGAAATAGGCGATTAGCGTTGTATATAAACTTACCGCCAAGCCAAAGTCCAATGGCGGCGACGATGATTATCATGAACCAGCCGAAGCGTTTGAGTGTCAGGGCTTGGCGAAAACGACCTGGTGGTCGTTTTGGAGCTTTGGTGCGTCGTGTTTGGTGGGCCGTTTTAAAGGGGTCGTGCTTATACGAGCCTAGTGTTATGCCTATGCCTGGGAATTCTGCGGCTTGTTGCTGCGCAACCCAGGATGACTGCTTGGGGCGCGCCGGATAAGCCGCTCGGGGACCGACCGGTGACGTCGCCGGTTTCGACGATTTGGAGTTGCGTGACTTTTTATATGGCATTACGGTGTGTCTTATTATACTTGCTAAGGGCATGACGCGCTACCTCTACGTCTGACATTATGATAATAGAATCGTCTGAGGGCTAACTGAGGGCTTGCGGGGATAATCTAGCCTTGCTAAGAGTCCTCAGGTATACTACAAATATGAAGCTCGTCATCCAGATTCCGTGCCTTAACGAAGCCGAAACTTTACCTCTAGTTTTACAAACCATTCCCAAGACAATTCCGGGAATTGATCTAATCGTCATAGTAGTTATTGACGATGGCTCGACAGATGGCACAATCGAGGTCGCACGGTTGCACGGAGTCAAACACTTCGTCCGACATAGTCGCAACCAGGGGCTGGGCCGATCTTTCCACGACGGGATTCAATACGCACTTGGCCTCGGTGCCGATATTGTCGTCAACACCGATGGTGACAACCAGTATCCCCAGGAGCGCATCGGAGATCTTATCGCGCCGATCGTAGCTGGCGGCGCCGATATTGTAATTGCTGACCGTCAAACTGCTACAATCGCTCATTTCTCACCGTTCAAAAAGTTCCTCCAACGTCTGGGCAGTGCCGTCGTCAACCAAGCGGCCGGCACCGAGTTACCAGACGCTGTCAGTGGCTTTAGGGCATACAGCCGCGAGTCATTGCTTCGTCTGAATACGATTACTCGCTTCAGTTATTGCACAGAGACCATCATCCAAGCCGGCAATAAGGGAATGAGCATCGCCAGCATACCGGTCGAAACCAACGCCAAACTCCGCGAATCACGTTTGTTTAAGTCAACCTTTGAACATGTACGTAAGTCAGCCGTGACTATTATCCGGGCCTATATCATGTACAAACCCTACATGGTGTTTGGCATATTAGGCGCTAGCCTGTTTGTCCTGGGACTGATACCTTACGCGCGTTTTATAATTTTGACGATCACCGACGACGGCAGTTACGGCCACATCCAATCACTGCTAGTCGGATCGTTACTGATGATTGGCGCATTTCTGTGTCTGGTTCTGAACATCATAGCTGATCTTATACGAGTAAACCGTATCTTAATAGAAGACAACCTCGAGCAGACAAAACGTCTAAGATTTGAACAGTCCAGAAATTAGCGCAGGAACTGCGACGGCTCAACATAGCCAGGGGTTATTGGACCAAGTGTGTGTTGAACCAAGTGATTTGCGTTTCTAACTACCGGACTCGGCCAATACCAATTGTCACTGCTCCGAAGAATGAACGTCAGAGCGCCACCACCCCAGAGCTGGGCTAGAACAGCAGCCAAGGCCAAGACGCCTATGATACGTGTTCGGTTACGGAGCAACAGGCCACCCGCCAACACCGACAGCATGCCAACAAGCGGCAAAAATGGAATTAAGTAGCGTCCATTGATGGCTACAGGACGACCAGTACGGACATAGGCTTCGAAGTTATCTAGCAGCAGAACAACAGTATAGACAAGCGAGACACCTAGTAGCAGCAATACAAAAGAGCGGTCATAGCGGCGCAGCAATCGACGCCAACCGAGTACAAGCGACATTAGCGCGGCCGCAGCGATAACCACAGCGCTCATATTCGGGACAGGGAATGGGTTACGAGTTTGGTAGCCAGTTGAAGGGCCGTCAAGCGTAAAGTACAGCCGTCGCCACATGCCATGAAACCATTCATTTATGAAGCTGGCTACAGAAGGGTGAAAATCATGTTTAACCCCAGCTAGACGATAGTCGCGGGCCCAGGGACCATACTGCTTGCATTGGTCTATGGTCAGTACTTGTCGGCAATCTGGAAGCGGAGTTCCGTACTGGAAGGCATTTACCACGTAACGCTGGCTAAACAGACCGATCGCCACTACAAGCACCGCCGCCGTCAGCAGCAAGCTACGCCGTGGAGCTTTGGCAATAGACTTTCGTAAATTTACCCACCACTTTGCGCCAGGGCGTCCCCAAAAATGTACTAATTGGATAATCAGGAACACTCCACTAGCTGCAAATATCGGCAAATAGGCATACTTGACCAAACTCATCAGCAGACATACAATCCCAAGCCACATCAATATCACTACGTCGAACTTCTTGGCGCTCAGGCCATCGACTAACTGCATTATCAATATCAGCGTGGCTCCAATGCCGACAATCAAAAGATTGTCGTAGTTAATTTGACCGGCCATCAGCGGCACTACCGGTATGAGTAGCAGTAAGAGCAATACTCCATTGATTGCAACCCGCGGTGCACCGAGCCGCTCAAAGATACGCCTATACAGCAACATGCCAGCCCCAAACAAGCCTATATTTAGAAAACGAAGGATGATTATCTGCGTCGTCTGATTATCGGTAAAAAGAGTTACGAAACGATAAGGAAAGCTCATCAGGTAGTGATAAAGATAGGATGGGTCACGTACGACTGCGCCATAGGCATCAGCACCGGCCGGGTGCGTCTGCAGGAAGGGCAACCAATGATCGGCATAAATCCGGATAATCCCTAGGTGATAATCTTCATCAAAAGCCATTGGGAAGTGTTGACTTAGCGCAATCCAACCGGCTTCTAACACTAAGAAACCAATTAGGACCCTAAAGAAGCGACGGTCACTTAGCAGTCGTGACAGTACGTGGAGAGTGCGGTCGAAGTACTTCATAGCACCTTTAGTATACGGCCTCTGGCTCGAACATGCTAAGCTAACTATATGTTTCGCACTCTATGGCGACCGGTTATAACCGTCAGTGTTCTGGTCGCCACAGTTAGTGGCTTTATATATTACTTTGCAACTCACACAGCCGTTCGACATCAGTTGGCTCAGACTTCGATACTTACACTTGGCTTACTGTTCATACTCTACCTAGGCGTCGTTGGAGCTCTCAGCCTGGTGACGATGGCAACACTCCGCCTTTGCAAACTGGATCTACCAGCTGGTGAGAGCACGCTATTGACGATGTACGCTACGGTAATAAACTTTTTTGGCCCGCTGCAGAGTGGGCCAGCCTTCCGCGGCGTCTACCTAAAACGAAAACACGGGCTAAATCTAAAGCAGTACAGCTTGGCAACTTTGGTTTTTTATGCACTTTACGCAGCAATTAGCGGGGTGTTTTTGTTATCAGGCGTGCTTGGCTGGTGGCTGTTGGTCGGAGCAGTTCTTGCGGTCGGCGGGCTGATATTTATCGGGCGTAGCTCGCACTCATTAGCCCGTAGACTGCAGGCGCTACAGTTGCAAGCTATATATGCATTGGCCTTGGCTACCTTGTTACAACTCAGCCTTGTGGCCATTATCTATTTTGTCGAGTTGCGTTCAATAGACCAGTCAATAAGCATTGGCCAGGCTATCATCTACGCTGGGGCCGCCAACTTTTCACTGTTCGTCTCGCTGACGCCAGGAGCAATTGGTTTTCGCGAGTCATTCCTTCTGTTTTCCCAGGGCTTACATCACATCAGTAGCACGACGATCATTACCGCCAACATCATCGATCGGGCAATGTATATAGTACTGCTTGCGGTCATCGGTATTGTCATATTTGGGACTCACGCCCACCGCCGGCTGCAACCTCCTGAGTAAACTATTGTTTTATTTCTCAGCTAAATTTCATGGTTAGGCATATAATAATACCCATGCGAATCCTAGTTGTAGAAGATGAAATTAAGATTGCTCAAGCCGTCAAAAAAGGACTTGAGCTCAAAGGCTTTGCCGTCGACATGGTCCACGACGGTGATAGCGGCCTGTCGCACGCATTAGATCCAGACTATGATCTAATCGTCCTCGATCGAATGTTGCCGGGCAGTTATGACGGAGTGGCGATTTGTCAGAAAATGCGTGATGCCGAGGTACACACACCCGTTCTGATGTTGACAGCCCGCGGAACAATTGGTGACCGAGTCGAGGGGCTTAATGGGGGTGCTGATGACTACCTAGTAAAGCCTTTCTCGTTTGATGAGCTGACAGCCAGAGTAAGGGCACTACTCCGACGACCGGAAACCCAAGTCGGCACTACTCTTAGGGTCGGTGATCTGTCGATGGATAGCATCAATTTTGTTGTACGCAGAGGCGACGAATTAATCAAACTTTCCAACAAAGAGTTCGCCCTACTTGAGTACTTTATGCACCATGCCGGGCGAGTTATAACTAAAGACATGATTATCACCCACGTTTGGGACGAGAACGCAGATATACTACCAAATACGATCGAGGTTTATATAGGCTATCTTCGCAACAAGATTGAGCGCCCATTCACCACGCTGCCCAAGTTATTACACACAGTTCGGGGTTTCGGCTACAAGATAAGTGCCGAATAATGTTTAGGTCTGCCACATTCAAACTTACTATGTGGTATCTGGCAATTATTATGGCTATCAGCTTTTCATTTAGCACCATACTGTACCACGATGCTTCTAGCGTCTTGTCGCGTGGCTTGCAACGTGAAAGCCAGCGCATCAGCAAGCATTTTCCAGATTTTCAGGACAGTCCGCTACTGCAACCCGGGCCTGATCTAGATGACGCTCGACACCGGATACTACTACGCATCATCGGCTTCAATTTGATTGTGCTAGCCACTGCTGGGCTAGCCAGTTATTTGCTGGCTCGACGCACGCTTAGCCCGATTGAAGCTGCTCATGCCCAACAACAACGTTTCACAGCTGACGTGTCTCATGAGCTGCGAACGCCACTGACAGCACTGAGGATGGAGAGCGAAGTAGCGTTACTCAACAACAAAGCCAGCAGCCGGGAGTTGCGCGCCACGCTATCTAGTAACATTGAAGAGGTCGGCAAATTAGAGGTGCTAATCAATAATCTGCTCCGGCTCAGCCGATTAGAAGAAGCCGAATTACGACACAGTTTTGAGCCAGTTGAGCTTAAAATTCTGATTGATCGGGCTATTGGCAAAACTTCTATCCTGGCTGACTCACAAAAAATCACCGTCACTACAGACTGCGATAGCAGCGTTGTCGAGTGCGACGCAGACAGCCTGGAGCAGTTACTGGTCATACTCCTCGATAACGCCATCAAGTACAGTCCGCCTGGCAACACAGTAGAGGCTTCAGCCAAAAAGGGCACAGTTACGATCCAAGACCACGGCATCGGCATTGAGGCTGATGCTCTCGAACATATATTTGAGCGTTTTTATCGGGCCGACAGTTCTCGCACCAAGACGACTGTCGCTGGACACGGCTTGGGATTAAGCATAGCCCGGATGATAGCCGACGTCCACCATGCCGAGCTTGCGCTTGTCAGCAAGCCAGGCAAGGGGACAATTGCTACCTTATCGATTCCTGCCAGTTCGAACGGCTAGAGCGACTAAAGTTTGGGCCTTCGTGTAGTTCTAGTGATATACTCTAATCATAATGCTTATGTACGAGAGACAATGGAGTTTAGCTTGAGTTCGAAACACGGTTCAGGTCCGGCCGTCTCAGCGACTTTGCTTCGCATATTCGCGGGCATTACTGCTCTAGTGTTAACAATAGCTATCTTGCTACGAGGCAAAAACATTGCACTTTTTCACTCTAGGGGTTTTATCGCCAGCGAACAGCGCGACTTGATGATTTTTGCGGCGGCTGTCATATTAACCATCGCTGTCCCAACAATTTTGCTACTATACTTTACTGCTTGGAGATACAGACAGTCCAACGCTACAGCCACTTATCATCCTGATGCAACTAGAGGCAAGTTCTTTAATTTTGTTATCTGGACGCTACCAGCTGTTTTCATGTTGGTGCTTGCTGTTGTCTTGTTGCCAGCCACTCGTAACCTTCAACCCAGTCGTGCTCTAGCGTCTGACGTCAAGCCAATTACGATTCAAGTCATGGCTATGAGATGGAAGTGGTTATTCATCTATCCTGACCAGCAAATTGCTACAGTAAACTATGTTCAGATCCCCAAAAATGTGCCGGTTATTTTTGACCTATCCGCAGATGATGCGCCGATGAGCTCATTTTGGATACCAAATCTCGGCGGTCAGCTCTATGCTATGACTGGCCACATTAACCGGTTGAACCTAATAGCCGATCAAGAGGGTGATTACCCTGGACGTTCTGCTGAGATCAACGGTTCAGGCTTTGAAGGTATGAAATTCATCGCTCATGTCAGTAGTTCAAAAGACTTTGAAGCATGGGCCAACAAAGTCCGCTCGTCATCTGCATCGCTCGATAACTCAGCCTACGATGCCTTGCTCCAGCCGAGTAAAAATAACCAGGCAGCCTCATATGTGTCATACGACAATTCGCTGTACGCACGAGCCGTAATGAAGTATATGGGCTCACATGGACATTCCACATTAACACCTAACGAGGAGAGCCACTAATGAAAGAGTTTCTGTTGGGCAAACTAGACCTGAACGCTCTGCCGCATGAGTGGTTCACTATCGCTGGCAGTGGTGCTTTCTTCCTGGCCGCGTTGATTGTCGCAGTTATTCTGACGCGGACCAAACGCTGGAAATGGTTGTGGAACGACTGGCTAACATCAGTTGACCCCAAAAAGATTGGTATCATGTACTTTTTGGTTTCTGGTCTTATGCTGGTGCGTGGCGGCATCGACGCTATCATGATCTGGCTACAACAATCACTTTCGTCTGGAAGCTCACATGGTTATCTGTCATCTGATCACTTTCAGCAAATATTTACGGCTCACGGCAAGATTATGGTTTTCTTTGTGGCGATGGGTTTCATATTTGGGCTCATCAATTACATCGTACCCCTGCAAATTGGGGCCCGAGACCTAGCTTCGCCATTCCTAAACACTTTAGGCTTCTGGTTGTTCGTAGCTGGAGTACTGATGGTCAACATGTTCTTCCTTTTTGGTGGTGAATACGCTGCTACGGGTTGGCTGGCCGTCCAACCGTTATCTGGTATCGCCTACAGCCCTGGTGTAGGTGTTGACTATTGGATATGGAGTCTGCAAATTTCAGGAGTCGGTACGACCTTAGGTGCGATCAATTTCATCATGACAATTCTAAAAATGCGTGCACCTGGCATGACGCTATGGAAGATGCCTTTATTTACCTGGGGGTCGTTATTCAGTATGCTGATGGCAATCAGCGTCTTTCCGTTGCTGACAGCCACATTGTTTCTGACATTCTTTGATCGATACCTTGGCACTCATTTCTTTACAACTTTGGGTGGCGGCGACCCGATGATGTACACCAACCTGATCTGGATGTGGGGACACCCCGAAGTTTACATCTTGATGTTGCCTGCCTTTGGAGTATTTTCAGAAGTGGTCTCAACTTTTAGCCGCAAACCAATCGCCAGCTACACCTCTAACGTACTCGGTATGGCGGGCGTTTCGGCTCTGGCGTTGTCGGTGTGGTTACACCACTTCTTCACCATGGGCGCCAGTGCTGATGTAAATGCGTTTTTTGGTCTGATTACACTCGTGATTGCGATACCGACTGCGGTATTGTTCTTTTCATGGATCGCAACCATGCACCGAGGTATGATACGTTTTGACACGCCTATGTTATGGTTCTTGGGCTTTGTCACAGTCTTTACAATTGGAGGCTTAACCGGACTGATGCTGGCTTTTCCGCCAGCCGATTTTCAGCTCCACAATAGCTTGTTTTTAGTAGCCCATTTCCACTCCAATGTTATCGGCGGTGTGGTGTTCGGCATCTTTGCCGGTATCAGCTATTGGTTCCCTAAGATAGCCGGATTTAGACTGAACGAACGGATCGGAAAAAATGCTTTCTGGTGCTGGATCATTGGATTCTGCATGTCATTTATACCTATGTACGTCCTCGGCTTTATGGGGGCTACGCGACGACTCGACCACTACGACGCTTCGTCCGGATACCAGCCATTCTTTATAATGATGCTCATCGGAGGACTTATCATTGCACTCGGTGTTGCTTTGCAAATTATTCAGATACTGGCGAGCATTATCCAAAAACGACAATTACGTGATATAACTGGTGACCCTTGGGACGGTAGAACTCTGGAATGGGCGACCGCCTCGACACCGGCCTTTTACAACTTTACCGCTATTCCGCATGTTAAAAGTCGCGACGCCTTTATGGTCATGAAGCGTCAAGGCATCAAAGAACACCAATACGAGGATATCCTAATTCCCAAAAATACTGCTTCGGGTATTTATATTTCTATCTTTGCCTTTTTGATCGGTTTCGGCTTTGTTTGGCACATCAACTGGCTGGCGGCTGTCTCGCTAGTCGGCATCATAATAGTATTTGTCAGGCGAGCCTTCACCGAGGAATCAGAGTATACAGTTACCGCCGAAGAGGTTAGAAAAATGGAGCTGGCCCGAGCAGATGTTGTTGCAGCCCAACTCAAGGATAATCAGACTCGTATCGATGAGGAGGAAATGGGCGTTTTTGACTTCATAAAATACGCCTACGCTTTTGTTCTGGACATCCTCCAGAAAAGGAAGTGGAAGACATGGTAGATAAACTGACACAGCTGGAGCAACACGAAGAAGCCGCCAACGATAGGGTGATGTTTGGTTTCTGGGTTTATCTAATGACCGACTTATTAATGTTCGCAGTACTATTTGCAGTCTATGCCGTACTCCATGGCAACACTGTCGGCGGGCCATCTGGTCACGAGTTATTTAAGCTGCCGCTGGCACTGCAAGAAACATTAATCCTACTAACCAGTAGTTTTACTTGCGGAATCGGCATGTTGGCGGCCCGGCGCTACAAAAAAGCGCAGACTCTGGTGTGGTTCGGTATCACATTTGCGCTCGGTGCTTTATTTTTGAGCCTGGAACTGAGAGAATTCACAGAATTTGTGCAAGCTGGTCATACACTGCAGAGCAACGCCTTTTTATCTTCATTCTTTGTGCTTGTTGGTACCCACGGTTTACACATCACGTCCGGGCTACTGTGGATGGCGATCACTCTTGGATACATCATTAGGCGAGGGCTTAACAAAAGCATGGTTCGCAAGCTCGCTCTACTCAGTTTGTTCTGGCACTTCTTGGATATCGTCTGGATCTTTATATTCACTATCGTTTATCTCGGAGCCTTCGTATGACCAAATCTAGTCGGCCAATCAACAATGAAAATAAGACTATCTCGTCGTATGTGATCGGTTTTGTGCTGTCACTATTCTTTACAATAGTGCCATATCTGCTAGTAGTTAACCACCGCTTTATTGGCACAAAGCTATTGGTCATAATACTAAGTTTTGCAATGATCCAATTGGTAGTTCAAGTAACATTCTTCTTGCACTTAGGTAGAGGTCCTAAACCACGCTGGAACCTATACTTTTTTCTAGCAACTTTTAGTTTGATCCTGGTCGTTGTTGGTGGTTCAGTCATCATAATCAATAATCTACACCGCAACTTGGCTGCATCGGATCAAACCAGAAGAATTATTGATAGTGAAGGCATATATCAAGTAGGCGGTGAAGCGACAGGAGCTTGTCAAACTGTTCGCGCCAACCATGTTATCACCCTCCGAAACGGTAAAACAGATCCTATCATGACGGTCGCTACCAGATGTGACACGCTCACTTTCCGGGACGAAAACAACAGCGACGCCGAGATTACTTTTGGGACACGCGATCATAACATAGTTTACGCTGGGATAAAATCAATTGCCGTACAAAAATCGCACACCAAAACAATTACTTTGTCAGAACTAGGAGCCTACCAATTCCATGATCAACAAAGATCTGAAATAAATGGCAGCTTTGCCGTACTCGAAGCTAACTAAAGCTAGGGGCTATGATGGGCATAACAACTCTGCGGACACAAATCAGAGCATATTACTACCTAACTAAGCCTGGCATCATCAGGGGCAACCTGCTGACTGCCGTGGCCGGATTCCTATTAGCATCACGTGGTGATATAAAATACGAAACTGTTATCGCTATGGCGGCAGGTCTTGCACTTGTTATTGGCAGCGCCTGCGTCAGCAATAACTATCTCGATATCGGCCTCGACAAAAAAATGGCCCGAACTGCCAAAAGGGCATTGGTTACTGGAAAAATTTCGACAACCAACGCTTTGGTCTTTGCTGCGGTCCTACTGATTACTGGTGGCCTACTGCTTGGCGCACTGGTAAACAGCATCAGCCTGCTATTCGCACTATTCGGTTGGGTGTCATATGTTGCCGTATACGGCTACTTCAAACGCCGCACAACGCTCGGTACGGCTGTAGGCAGCATCTCCGGTGCCGTGCCGCCGGTTGTTGGCTACGTAGCAGTCTCAGGGCGAGTAGACACCGCTACAGTACTACTCTTTTTGATATTAGTTTTTTGGCAGATGCCACACTTTTTCGCAATCGCCATGTACCGAGCAAAGGATTACACTGCCGCTGGGCTACCAGTCCTACCGGTAGCCAAAGGTTTCAAAAACGCCAAAATACAAAGTTTGATATACATCATCGGCTACATCACGGCTAGTCTAATGCTGACCGTATCCGGATATACTGGCAAGATCTACTTAGTTTCTATGATCCTCGCTGGAACTTATTGGCTATACATTGCAGCGCAAGGATTTGCCACCAAAGACGACACCAGATGGGCCAAAAAATTATTCTTCACCTCACTAATAGTACTGACTTTGCAATGCGTTCTAATTGGCGCTAACAGCTTACTTGCCTAAGCAACATTACTAGGATTTAGAAGTGGTCGCGTATATGGCCAAACGAGTAGTCCCAGTCGGCGTTGGCTTTTTTGTGCGGATTGAAGATGTGATCGGGATCCATGATGTCTTTAGCTTGCTGGAACAGCCGTAAAACGTCTTTGCCGTACATCTCCTCAAGCCATGGGCCGCGCACGAGCCCATCATTGTGCTCACCAGATAATGAACCGCCGTATTTTAACACTAGACGATTTACTTCTTTCATGGCTGGCAATATTTTGGCGCGGTCTTTGGGATCTTCGAGCTTCATCAGTGGTATGACGTGGAAATTGCCATCACCCATGTGGCCGGCAATCGTCGCGAACAACTTGTACTTCTTGATGATCTTGCGCAACTGCGGCAAAAACTCAGCTAGATGCGCAGGTGGGACGACGAAATCATCAATAAACGGCGCAGTGTGCTTGTCCTTTACCTTTGAGCGCAGCAGTTGAAAACTGTAGCGGCGCATGATCCAAAACTTTTCTGATTTACCTTCGGTTGCGTCCTCTTCTAGCCCATTTATTTCATAGCGAGCCCGTTGTTTGCCGAGACTTGAGTGAAGCTTTTTAATCTTGGTTCGGACTTCGGCTTCT
>JBDSWU010000052.1:0-7557 GCA_039926445.1 Saccharimonadales bacterium (SeqCode) | reverse complement strand
GTTAGAAGACGTGAAAGTTGGTCAGATGGGCTTGCAAATGTGACCTCTGTCACGTACAATAGGCACCTGATGATACAAGTAACCCGCAAAGATTCCAAAGAATCACTAGAGAACCTGCTTCGCCGTTTCAACCGGAAAGTTCAGCAGTCTGGTAGCGTCGCTATAGTCAAGAGCGGCCAGTACTTTGAGAAGCCAATCAGCAAGCGAGAGCGACGCAAAAAAGCGATCGTACGAGCTGAACGCAAGGCTATCAAGGTCAAGAAAATCAAACTGGGCCAACGCTAACCGACATGCTAGAGCAGCAACTCGAAGCTGACATCAAGGCAGCTCTTCTTCGTGGCGATAAGGCCATGACGCTGACACTGCGGACAGTCAAGAGCGCTGTGCTGAGCCTGAAGGTCAACAGTGGTAAGCGCGACAGCGGTCTGACTGATGATGAGGTTTTGACAGTGTTGGCCAAAGAGTCCAAGAAGCGTCAGGAAAGCGCTGATTATTATACACAGGGTGGTTCGCCGGAGCGGGCGGCTCAGGAGCTGTCCGAAAAGGCGATCATCGATGCTTATCTTCCCAAGCAGTTGACCGAGTCAGAGGTTCAAGGTCTGGTCGACGCAGCGATACTGGCAAGCCCTGAAGGCAATATGGGTGCCATCATCGGTGCCGTTAGGGCTCAAGCTGGGGCTAACGCTGATGGCGGGTTGATCGCTCGACTGGTCAAGGAGCGTCTGGCATGATCTTGCTGATGGGAATTCAGGGCAGTGGCAAGGGGACGCAAGGTTCGCTACTGGCCGAAGCTTATAACCTCAAGTTGTTGTCGATGGGCGATATTATTCGAGCTCATGTAACCGATGAACAACGTCAGCGTATGCTGGCTGGTCAGCTGTTGACCGATGAAGAAGCGACTGATCTGATGGATAAGGCTTTGCAGGAGCAAGAAGCCAGTCAGGACACCATCCTCGATGGATATCCGCGGACAGTCTCGCAGGCTCAGTGGCTGTTTGAACAAGCGGCTAGCGGACGCTTCAGCGTTGATCATGTGATACACCTGACGGCTCGTCGGGAAGCTGTAAAGGCTCGGCTGCTCAGCCGTGGCCGCGCCGACGACACTGAACTTGCCATCGAGAAGCGCTTCGATGAGTACGAGCGTGCCACCCAACCGTTATTTGACTGGTTTGCAGAGCAGGGAATTGTCGTTAGTAGTATCGATGCTGAACGATCAGTCAAGGCAGTCAACGCTGATTTAGTAAAGCTAGTGAACCAAACTTAACAGAGAAAAACGTGATTACAAAAGTCAAAACCGCTTCAGAAATTGCCGCCATGCGCGAGTCGGGTCGGATGCTTGCGACTGTGCTTGACATCCTCCGAAAACAAGTCAAGCCGGGCATGACTACGCAACAATTGGCAGATATTGCCGAGTCCGAGCTCAAAGCGCTTGGCGGCGAACCGACTTTTCGCGGTTACCAGGGATTTCCTGGGGTCATATGCCTGTCACTCAACGCTGAAGTTGTCCACGGTATTCCCAGCAATGACCGCTTCATCCAGGAGGGCGACCTTCTAGGCATGGATTTTGGCGTCACCTACAAGGGCATGATCACTGACAGCGCCATCAGCTTGATCGTCGGCAAGCCGCGCCAAATGGGTCATGTTGAGTTGGTCAAGAACACCGAAGCGGCTCTAATGGTCGGTGTTCAGGCGGTTCACGACCAGGTGCGCACGGGCGACATCGGTCACTATATCGAGAAGTTTTTGAAGCACCACCGTTACGGTATCGTCCGTGATCTCGTGGGACACGGCGTCGGCCACCAGCTGCACGAGGATCCGAACATCCCCAACTACGGCCGAGCTAACACCGGACCGTGGTTGAGCGCTGGTATGACTATCGCCATCGAGCCAATGGTTACTCTGGGCACCGATCGGGTGAGTGTTGCTGACGATGGCTGGACGATTGTGACTGCCGACGGTTCATGGGCTGCTCACTTCGAGCACACGATTCTTATCACCGAAGACGGCGCCGAAATCCTGACTCAGCTGCAATAGATACTTTTTGGTCTTTTGTTGCGTCATAACAAACAATAGCGCTATACTGGTGGCCAGATGAAGCCAGACCACTTTATTGGACTCGACATCGGTACTAGCAGCGTTCGCTGTGTGGTCGGCATGTTTGACCCGAACGGCAGTAGTATGCCGTCGATTATTGGTCATGGCCAGGCGCCGAACCAAGGGATGCGCCGTGGAGCTGTTGTTCACGTCTAGGACGTAGCCGAAGCTATTGTCCACGCAGTAACAGAGGCCGAGCGGATTTCTGGTACGACGATCAAGCGAGCGACGGTCAACGTCAACGGGGCGCACGTGTCCGGTCTGAACTCCGAGGGGGTAATTGCTATCAGCGCCGCCAATCGTGAAATTACCATCGAGGATCGGATGCGCGTCGAAGAAGCTGCGACCATCGTCAACTTGCCTCCAAACCGCGAAATAGTCCAGTTTTTTGCCAAAAATTACAGCCTAGATGGCCAGCGCAATATCAAGGACCCGATCGGTATGACAGGGGTGAGGCTAGAAGTAGACGCCCACATCGTGACCGCCGCATCGCCCAACCTGCGCAACCTCGATATGGCACTCGAAAAGGCTGAAGTCTATGCGCAGCATCACACAATATCTGGACTGGCTGCAGCTGAAGCGGTTCTAACACGCCAGCAGCGCGAGGCCGGCACGGCGCTGATCGACATCGGGGCTGGCACCACCAACTTGATTGTATTCGAGGATGGTGAGGTCCAACACATCGCCGTTCTGCCAATAGGCGGTCAGCACATCACGAACGACTTGGCTATTGGGCTCAAAACCGACCTCGATGTCGCCGAAGCGGTCAAGCTCCAACATGCCGACCTTCACACTCACCCCAAAAAGATGAATGCTATGGTCAAAGTTGGCGATAAAGCCTACAACTTTCAGTTCGAAGAGTTATCACTTATCATCGAAGCCCGCGTCGAGGAGTTGCTGGAGTACGTCGACAAGGAGCTGATCAAGATTAAGCGCTCGCGCAAGCTGCCTGGAGGCATAGTCCTGACCGGTGGTAGCTCCAACATTCCCGGCATCGAGGAGTTTGCCCGCGATAAGCTCCAGTTGCCAGCCCGAATCGGCAAGCTTCAGAACATTGGCGGACTAGTCGACACCGTTGAAGATGCAAGTTTTACAACAGTAGTCGGTTTGATGCTGCTCGACATGCTTCTTTTGCCAGCTCTTCCTGCCCAATTCGGCAAGTCTTCTGGCCAGCAGGCTAAGTCGATACTTAGCAGTTTTTTGAACCGCTTAAGAGGCTAATTAACAACGGTCAGACCTGTGGGTCGTTGACGACAAAAATTGGCCTGATAGGCGGGCATAATCGGCCAGTGCGCACAAATCTGTGAGTCTAGGCGGCTGAGTGCTAAATGGTGGTTTTTGCCCGCACACTTTTATTGAACTTAGTCCAGTAGTCCGCTATACTGCAGACATCAATTAGAGAAACGCGTAAGAGGGAAGACATGTCACAAGTCGTTGAGCCAGCTATCGAGACCTTCGCACAGATCAAAGTAATAGGTGTAGGTGGTGCCGGTGGTGCCGCCATCAATCGCATGGTTGAGGCCGGTATCGAGGGTGTTGAATTCATCGCTATCAATACCGATGCTCAGGCTTTGCATCATTCCAAGGCCACCCGCAAAATTCACATCGGCAAGGACGCCACTCGTGGTCTCGGTGCTGGTGCAGATCCAGCCGTCGGCCAGCTAGCGGCCGAAGAATCACGTGACGAGATCCGTGACGCCATCCAGGGCGCCGATATGGTCTTCATCACCATCGGTGCTGGTGGCGGAACAGGCTCGGGCGCTGGTCACGTCGTCGCAACAATAGCCAAGGAGCTCGGCATCCTGGTAGTCGGCTTCGCAACCAAGCCATTCGCCTTCGAGGGCGAGCGCCGCCGCAAAAACGCTGACCGGGCAATCAACGACCTGCGCAACGCTGTAGATACGCTTATTCTGATCCCTAATGACCGCCTATTGCTGACAGTCGATCGCAACACACCTCTGATGGAGGCTTTCCAGGTTGCCGATGAAGTCCTACGCCAAGGCGTTCAGGGCATCTCCGATCTGATAACTGTTCACGGACTGATCAACCTCGACTTTGCCGACGTTAAAGCCGTTATGAGCCAGGCCGGCTCCGCCCTTATGGGTATCGGTCGAGCATCTGGCGAAGATCGTGCAATCGAAGCTGCCCGCCAGGCTATCGAATCACCGCTACTTGAGGTTTCAATCGACGGTGCCCGTGGCATTATCTTTAACGTCATCGGTGGTAATGATCTGTCAATGCACGAGATTAACGCCGCTGCAGAGACTATCACCAATGCTGCTGACCCTGACGCTAACATCATATTCGGCGCTACCATCAACCCTGAACTTGATGGCGAGATCATAATCACGGTTGTCGCCACCGGATTTGACGCCTCCTATTTTGCTGACCAACGCAATGATTCGGCCGCAGCACCAACACCTATAGCTAGCATGGCTGGCCACGACGAATCCGACTTGTCAGATGTCAACACCGATCTTGACCAGCATCATGACGCTGCTACGTCCGATTTCTCACGCGAAACGGCTATGCCCAACATCTGGGCGATCGATGACAAAGACGACACTGACGACCAGGCTGCTGACGCCACCGACTCTTCCTCGAAGGATGTCGATACCAGCTCCAGCAACCGATTCGACGACAACAGCTCATTCTCCGGTAGTAGCTCGAGTAGTCTCGAGGATGACCTTGAGAAGCCTTCCTTCTTGCGCCGGCTTAGTCGTCGCAACAAGGATGACAGCTCCTCTGACGACTCCAAAAAAGATTCTTAGTCCTTTGGTTGACCGGTTTGTAATCCCGTAATCGCATTCCTCTAATAAGGCTCCGCTAGGGTTTTGTGTAGGCTTCTCGGCTTGTGGTGGGTCATCGACCTCGTACCTCATGCTTAATGTCCTTGGGTTGTTTGCTGCTGGGTGACTTCTTCCACCTAACAACTGGTTACACAGCCTATTCCCATTTGTATATAAATAAATATAATCGCCTATTTTCCTCAGGGGTCAGAAACAGTGATTATACAAAATACTATACAAATCGAGAAGGGCTGTGTGTAGACAGTTAAAGCCTAGAAATCCCACGTCCCCGTTATAGGGATGCGATTAAAATACTACCGAATTACGGTATATGAGCTGAGGCAGTGTAAGCTATACTACAAAATCTGAGCTCTGTTAGTGCTTAAAACAACAGGGGTGATACGTACTAAATAATACACCACAAATTCTCACAAAATGGATTGCAAAGCGCTACTGCTGGGGCTATATTGGAAGTACCAAGCACTATATGTAGGGCATAGAGGGTTCGCACATTCAAACTAAAATAACGGAAAGAGAGGCTGCATGAAGTGCAACCAATGCGCCAGCGACGACATCAAAGTGATCGAGTCGCGCGATGTCGCAGAGGGACAGGCAATTCGGCGGCGGCGGATGTGTACGCATTGCGGATATCGGTTCACGACATATGAGCGTCTAGAACGGCCTCAGCTGATCGTGATCAAGAATGATGGTACGCGTGAGCTATTCAACAGAACAAAGCTGTTGGGCGGGCTGTACAGGGCTTGTGAGAAGACTCCTGTGACAAGTCTGCAGCTCGATGCGGTCATTAATACGATTGAGCAGGAGTTATACGCCTGTGGCGAGCAGGAGGTACCTTCTAGTAAGGTTGGCGAGCTGGTCATGGATCAGTTGGCTCGGCTCAACGAGGTGGCCTACGTACGATTCGCCAGCGTCTATCGTCGGTTTACCGACATTGCCAGTTTCGAGCGGACATTATCGCAAGTCAAACAGGGCAAGCATATTGCTCCAGAAGAGATAAAACTATAAATACAAGTGTTACGTGAGGGAGAAGAACTATGGGACAAACAACAAGCCTAGGGGTAGAACGACTATTTACCCCCAAAAAATCTAAGGCCTACGATCAACTGAAGTGGACTAAGCGCGATTCAATTATCGCCAATCCAATGACCGGTAAAAACGTTTTTGAACAACGCGGCATCGACTTTCCAGAGGGCTGGTCGCTGAACGCCGTCAATATTGTAGCTCAGAAGTACTTTAGCGGTACACCGGGCAGTAAAGAGCGCGAAGCTTCGCTTAAGCACCTGATTGACCGTGTCGTTGACACGGTTACTCGTCAGGGTCTCCAGGAAGGTTATTTCGAGAACGACACCGAGGCCGAGGACTTCCGAGAAGAGCTGAAGTACGTGCTGGCTACTCAGCGCGCGGCATTTAACTCGCCTGTTTGGTTCAACATCGGTGTACCTGAGCGATCGCAGCAGGCTTCAGCCTGCTTTATCCTCGGTATTGAGGACACTATGCCGGCTATCCTTAACTGGTACGTAGAAGAGGGCATGATTTTCAAGGGCGGATCTGGTTCTGGTATCAACATTAGTCCTATCCGTTCTAGTGTTGAGCAGCTTGGCAAGAGCGCCGGTACGGCCTCAGGCCCGCTGAGCTTTATGCGTGGTGCCGACGCTAGCGCTGGTGCCATCAAGAGCGGCGGCAAAACTCGCCGGGCAGCCAAGATGGTTATCCTAAATGTCGACCACCCAGATGTCGAAGAGTTCATCGACTCCAAGATGATCGAGGAGCGCAAAGCCCGCGACCTGCAATCTATGGGTTGGGACATGAGCCTAGATGGTAAGGATAGCTTCAGTATCCAATACCAGAACGCCAACATTTCGGTGCGCGTGACTGACGACTTTATGCAAGCTGTCAAAGAAGACAAGGACTGGGACCTAAAGGCCGTCACCAATGGCAAAACCGTCAAAACTCTACGAGCCCGCGACCTGTTCCGCAAGTTCGCTGAAGCCGCGTGGGAGTGCGCTGACCCCGGTATGCAGTTCGATACGGTCATCAACAAATGGCACACTACGCCTAATCAGGGCCGGATTAATGGGTCTAACCCGTGCTCAGAATACATGCACCTCGATAACTCAGCCTGTAACCTAGCCAGTATTAATCTGCTGAAATACTTGCGCGAGGACGACACCTTTGACATTAAAGCCTTCATTCACACCGTCGAACTGATCTTCACTGCTCAGGAAATCCTTGTCGGCTACAGTGAGTACCCAACCGAGAGCATCGGCAAGACCGCCAAAGCCTACCGCGAGCTCGGTATCGGCTATGCCAACCTCGGTGCGCTGCTGATGGCCCTCGGTCTGCCATACGATTCTGACGAAGGTCGCGCCATAGCTGCTAGCATCACTGCTTTGCTGACAGGCCAGTCATACGCCACCAGCGCCAAGATCGCCAACCGGGTTGGAGCCTTTGCTGGCTTCAACAAGGACCGTGAGGGGATGTTGCGCGTACTGCGCATGCACCGGGCTGAAGTCAGCAACATCGACGCCTCACTGGTACCCGAAGAGCTACTCAGTGCTGCAGCTAGTGCTTGGGACGATGCTGTCGAGCTAGGTGAACTATACGGAGTGCGCAATTCTCAGGCTTCAGTACTGGCCCCAACCGGCACCATTGG
>JBDSWU010000051.1:0-3534 GCA_039926445.1 Saccharimonadales bacterium (SeqCode) | reverse complement strand
TATGGACTACGATACCTTTGGAGAGCACCAATGGGAAGAATCGGGCATTTTCGGCTTTTTGAGCCACTTGCCGGGCGAATGGCTTAAGACAGACGGCAATAGCTTCATGACTGTGTCTGAAGTAATCGATACGCATGAAGCAGTCGATCAAGTAGATGTCCCGCAAACCATCACCTGGGCCGATACCGAGCGTGACCTTAGCGCCTGGTTGGGTAATAGTATGCAAACCGGTTCTATCCAAGCTCTATACGATTTGCAGGACCGAGTAATACATAGTGGCGATTTACAGATCATAGAGGATTGGCGACGGTTGCAGACATCTGACCACTTTTACTACATGTGCACGAAATACTTTAACGATGGCGATATCCACGCCTATTTTAGCCCGTACAAAACACCGTACGAGGCCTACATAAACTTTATGAATTCCTTCCATGATCTAAAGTATCGTCTCAGTGAGCTAGGGATACCGGTTTAACATGGGACGACCAGTCGTACTTAGCAATGGGCAACTTTTCGTCGGTTTGGATGAATCTGGTCTAGTGCATGATTTTTACTACCCTTATGTTGGTCTCGAGAACTTAACCAATGCACGGTCTAGTCAGCATAAGATTGGCGTCTGGGTCGACGGCCAGTTCAGTTGGACCAACGACGGTTCATGGTCAATATCAGTAGATTTTGAGGACGACGCTTTGATCAGCGGCATCGAGATGCATTCTGATGCATTACAGATTAGCCTAACACTACAAGATTATATTGACCCTGACTACAACGCCCTGGTTAGGCACATCACCGTCCTAAACCGAGCTGAAAACGAGCGAGATGTCAGGATATTCATGCATCAGGTGTTCCAGATATCACGCATGGGCCGAGCTGACACTGCCATGTACGTGCCCGACGATCACTACTTGCTAGATTACAAGGGTCGATACTGTTTGCTTATTGCTGGAAAATGGGCTGATGATACCGATTTTGATCAATACGCCGTTGGTAACTATGCCATGGAGGGCAAAGACGGCACTTTCAAAGATGCCGAAGACGGAGAGCTATCGAACAACCCAGTTGAGCACGGTGGTGTCGACAGTGTAATCCGCTTCCAAAAACGATTGCCGTCGATGGAACCAACAACGCTTGATTATTGGATCGTCGCAGCTGCCAGCCAAAATGACTGCCAAAAAATCCACAATGGCTTCAAAACAGCTCCGATGGAGGATCGACTGCTTGAAGCCAGGCTATTCTGGAGTAATTGGACACTTCAAACTGGCGTAGCTTTGCCTGTCGAAAACCAGCGTAGCCTAAAACATAGCCTGCTTATAGTCAAGGCTCACTGTGATGAGCGCGGCTCAGTCTTGGCCAGCGGTGACTCAAGTATCTTTAACTACGGTCGCGACTACTATTGTTACTGCTGGCCGCGCGACGCCGCTTACGCCCTGTGGCCGCTTATCCGGCTCGGCCACTTTGAGGAGGCTCGACGTTTCTTTAGCTTCGCCCGCGACACCATGCACCCCGATGGCTACTTGCTGCATAAATATCAGCCCGACCGGGCCGTCGGCAGTACCTGGCACCCACTAGTACACGGCCGCCGCAAAGAATTGGCCATCCAAGAGGATGAAACTGCCAGCGTGTTGTTCATGATCAATGAGTTCTATGAGGCTAGCCAAGACCTCACGACAGTCAATGCTCTATACCACACATTCGTAGCACCTTGTGCTAACTTTATGACCGAATTTATCGACAAACAGACTGGTCTACCGCACGCCAGCTACGACCTATGGGAAGAGAAGTTTCTAACATCGACCTATACCGTTAGCGTTGTCATCGCAGGGCTGCTAGCGGCCGCCAAGCTGGCCATGGCCGTCGAGTCACCAGATGACGCTGCAAAATGGCAAAAAGCCGCTCACGCCATCCGCGACAAGCTTGATTTGCTATACGACGCTGATAGCGGCGCATTCGTAAAAGGCTACTTGCTCCAGGATGATGGCAGTTTACAGTACGACAAAACTATGGACATCTCTAGCCTGTACGGAGTCTACATGTACTCTGGGATGGCTCTGGACGACCCGCGCCTGACGAGTACAGCCTCGCAAGCAGAACAGCGTATACTCAACACCTCGCCGATCGGCGGAGTCATACGCTACGAGGACGACAACTACTTCCTGACCAAACCCTACAAAGGTAATCCGTGGGTAGTAAGCACTTTATGGCTAGCCCAATATTACGCTGGTGTCGGAGCCCTGGACAAGGCTCAGCCCTTACTGCAATGGGCACTCGACCGCGAATTACCAAGTGGCACTCTCAGCGAACAATACGATCCCGAGAATGGTCAGCTACTAAGTGTAGTGCCTTTAGTTTGGAGCCACGCCGAGATGATAAATACCATATTGGATACCTCACCACAGGTTGAAGCGCAAACTGATAGTGTTTAGACGGTAATCCTAGAGCAGTGCTGAAAGCTAAATAGACACGCAGCGGCAAGTGCCGTGCTCTTAGCGCTTTGGCGCTTCGTTGCGGCCAAGGTTTTTCTTGGTCTCTGTGAAGACTACTACTTTGCGAAGCTTGGGGCTGTACTTCTTGAGGCTAAGCTTTTCAGGCGTGTTCATAGTGTTTTTGGTCGTGTAATACAAGCGCTCGCCACTCTCCTCTGAGAGCATGCCGATGATCTTACGCTTGTCGCCTTTTTTAGCCATGAAAACAATGCCTTTTTACACTTAATTCATTTGAGTTTAACAGATTAGAAACAGATATGCAAGATGTACACCGGACAAAAACAAAAAATACCAGTGATCAACTGGTATTTTATTGTTTCCTTACTTGCAAGTAGGAGTCCGCCGTTAGGGAGATTTTTAGTTCTCTTATGGCTATTTTATAAGGGTAATTCTTTTGGTTTTACTCTTATACTGCTTATGTTACCGCTCTGATAGTGGCTTGTCAAGCCCTACGTGAATAAAATGACTTAAATGATTGCGAATAATTGGAGCCACGATTGGGATTTGAACCCAAGACCCCTTCCTTACCATGGAAGTGCTCTACCACTGAGCTATCGCGGCGCGCGGTTAACTCCGTAGATTGTACCAAACCACAGGCAGTATGCCAACTGCCAAGCTTTGACCGTTCGGCATTATTTAGTCGTAAAGCACAGGATAGTCGCGCTATCAGTCAGCAGGGCTGTCGACTTCTTGGTCTTTAGCTCGTATAGGCTGTAGCTAGTGCTGTTAGTAGATGGTGAATACTGACTGATCGCTATTTGTGTTGAGAGCGCATAATCAACCCCAGTATCACTAGTCATGTCGAGTAGCTTCGTGGCCGATGAGCCCTTTAGAGCATAAAGCCCGTCTATGGCCTTCACATACGGCATGTCGGTGTCCGCTAGGTAGCCGACGGAGATGCTATAGGTTTTGTAGGTCGTCGGGTCATTTGTCGATTTTTCATATAGGGGCTCAATCCTGTAAAGTTGCGTTGACTGATCGCTTTGTAAGTCATACTCCTTGATGGTGTACGGCGGTGCAAATGGGTCACCAACACCAGCCTCATATC
>JBDSWU010000050.1:0-16931 GCA_039926445.1 Saccharimonadales bacterium (SeqCode) | reverse complement strand
GGCGTTGCAAAATTGTTGCCGACGGTCGCCGGATTATTGCTCGAACGAGAGGTCGATACTCTCACGAGAGTCATGGAGGCGCCGGAGCGTCCACTGATGGCGATCATCGGTGGAGCCAAAATTGCCGACAAGATTGAAATACTTCACAAATTTATCGAAATAGCCGATTTTATTGCTGTCGGTGGCGCTATGGCCAACACCTTTATTGCAGCTAAAGGCATCGAAATTGGTGACAGTCTATACGACAAAGCTGAGTTGTCAATTGCCCGAGACTTGATACGAAAAGCTGAGGCAGAGGCTCGTCAGCGACCATTTGTTTTTGCTATCCCTCATGACGGCGTCGTTGCCGACAAAATCGATGCGGTTACTCCGACACGCATCGTCGACTGGAGCGCTCACACTTTTGCTGACATCCAGGCTTACCCCAAACGCCCACTCTTGTCTGCCTCACGCGTTCACGCTCATGAAAAGATTCTTGATATCGGCCCTTTTTCAGCATCATTTATTGCCGGTGGCATACAGTTAGCCAAAACAGTCGTTTGGAATGGTACGATGGGTGTTACAGAAACGGCTGGCTTGCAAGGCCCGATTGGACCATACGCCCACGGCACCGAAACAATAATCGAAGCCCTGCAAGGCGAGTTTGGCTACAAACCGTTCACCGTAGTTGGTGGAGGCGACACCGTCGGATATGTACAGCAACGTAATCTGGTCGAAGGCTTTGGGCATGTTTCTACTGGGGGTGGCGCTAGCTTAGAGTTGATGGCTGGACACAAACTGCCGGGAGTTGAGGCATTATGGGACAAGTAGTTTAGAATAAGAACAAGCACTATGAAACAAACGATTATCGCTGCAAATTGGAAAATGAACCTCACGGTACACGAGGCCAGTACTCTAGTCCATCGACTCAACGAAAACATCAAGACCCATCGGGATATTGAGATTATCCTGGCACCTAACTTTGTGGCACTCCAACCACTGAGCCTAGAGATTGACCACCGCAAGTTCAAATTAGCCGCCCAGAACGCCTATATCCAAGACAGCGGTGCCTACACTGGCGAGGTCAGTTTTTCGATGTTACGTAACCTGGTCAGCTATTGTCTGATCGGACACTCTGAGCGTCGAATATATTTCAATGAAACCTTGGAAGTTGTTCGCGACAAAGTCCAGGCGGCCATCCGTAACGGCATTCGCCCGATTCTCTGCGTTGGTGAAACTAGTCATGAACGAACAAACGGTGAAACCCGTCGGGTCGTGCATGATCAGGTGACAACCGCATTGTCGAACCTGACGAGTGAAGAAATCGAGCAAGTTGTAATAGCTTATGAGCCTGTTTGGGCTATCAGTACTTTTGGAGGTCAAGTTGCAAAACCAGATGATATCCAAAAAGTAATGAAACTTATTCGACACTCTGTCTACGAGTTATACGGCCAGTCGGCAGCCGACCACATATCAATCTTGTACGGCGGCAGCGTAAAAGCCGATACCGTCGGAGCTTATCTCGCGCTCGAGGACTGCAATGGGGCTCTCGTCGGCGGTGCTAGCCTAGTATACAAAGAGTTTGCAGGTATCGTTGACCGGGCCTACCAAGTAGCCCACCAGTAGAGCACTATATGACAGACACCAAGAAACCAGCAGCTAAGGCCAAAAAGATCATCGATGTGGCTCATCCTGATCAGTCGGCGCCATCACCTAATTCCAAATCAGTTATCATAACTCACCACCCAGCAATACAGGATCCGATGATGGTGGCTGCAGGTGATAACACCAAGGCAAATGATGTCAGTGAAGAACATTCGGAAGTTGCTTCGCCGAGCAAACACACTGTACTGCAGCCATTATCCACCTCACCAACTGCGACGCAACAGGCTAAGCCAGATGCAGAGCAGTCAGCCGAAATGCTGTTGCCGTTACCGGCTGCAATTACCGAGCAGGCAGCCGTCAATGATGAACTTTCACCAGAAGCAGTAGCCCCAGATGAGGCGAACGTTGTTACGCCAGAACCTTTCACAGAGGAGACCGATGAAGTTGCGAATAAAAGCGATGGAGCGATAGCGCAGACTGTGCCAGCTGACGAGTCAAAGAAGCCAGCTACTGAGCAGGCGGCTGAGACATCAATCCCGAGCAGCACAGGCAGCGATGCCAAGCTCGGGACCAAAGACATACAGACCGAAGCTGAACTAGCCGCCGAAGCCGACGAGCAAGAGAAGCGACAGGCTGAACTCCAGGCGATGATCGATTCTCGTCGGTTCTACTTGCCTATAAACAGCCGCGAGCGCCGCCGCACCAAACAGTTTGTGATAGGTGGGGTACTGCTAGGCATTGTGCTGGCGGTAGTCTGGGTTGAGATTGCGTTAGATGCTGGACTTATTGAGCTAGGTGGGCTGCAGCCGATCACTCATTTCTTTAACTAGCACGAAGTAACAACAGTTTTAACGGCATATTTTTGCTAAAATGACAGGATGTCGACAGATCTATTTGCTGGACTAAATCCTGAGCAGCGACGGGCCGTTGAGACCACCGAGGGGCCGCTGCTGATTCAAGCCGGGGCTGGCTCGGGCAAGACCAAGACGCTGACCCACCGGATTGCGCATATGATCGAAAGTGGGCGAGCGACGCCCTACACCGTACTTGCAGTAACATTTACTAACAAAGCCGCTAAAGAGATGCGTAGCCGAGTTGCTGAGCTGCTAGGTGCACGGGCAGACAATCGTGGCTTTATGCCTTACATGGGGACATTTCATGGCATCTGCGTCCGTTTACTACGGCAGGACGGTGAGCATATTGGCATACCGCGTAGCTTTGTAATCTTTGATGAATCAGATCGCCAAGCAGCAATAAAGCGGGCCAGTAAGCAGCTGATGATAGACGACAAGGCCTTTCCAGCCCGACTCATCAGCGGACTGATTAGTAGTGCCAAAAATGATATGCTTTCGCCGCAAGACTACCGCGCCAAGGCCAGTAGTCCGGCCGAGCAAGCTGCTGCCCAGGTCTATCCGCTATACCAGAGGGCGCTGAAGGAAGCGTCAGCATTAGATTTTGATGATCTTATAAACCAGACGGTAAATTTGTTTCGCACCCAACCAGAAATTCGCTCCAAATGGCAGCAGCAGTTTAGTCACATCATGATCGATGAGTATCAGGATACAAATGCCGCCCAATACGAATTAGTTAACATGTTAACTAATGACCGTAAGAACATCGCTGTCGTCGGTGATGACTGGCAATCGATCTATTCGTGGCGTGGAGCTGACTTCCGCAATATCCTGAAATTTGAAAAAGATTTTCGGGATTGTACGGTCATAAAGCTCGAGCAAAACTACCGATCAACCGGACATATACTTAACGCCGCCAACGATGTCATCACACGCAATGCCCAACGCTCTGATAAAAAGCTATGGACCGATCTGGGTGATGGTTCACCAGTGCAACTGCTGCAGGTTCACAGTGAGCGAGCCGAAGGCGAAGCTATTATCCGCCGTATACACGCCGCCGTTGAGTCGGGCAGCCGCCATTACCGTGATTTTGCAGTATTGTACAGAACCAACGCCCAAAGCCGGTCGATCGAGGAGGCTTTTGTACATTACGCCATACCATATCGCGTAGTAGGCGGCGTGCGTTTTTACGACCGCAAAGAGATCAAAGACCTTATGGCATATTTGCGACTTATTTTTCAGCCCGAGGACTATGTCAGTTTCGAACGCATCGTCAACGTGCCGACCCGAGGTATCGGCGCTAAAAGCCTCCAGAACTTCTTGCAATGGCAGTCACTTAACAAGTTAAGTGTGCTGGCAGCGCTTCAGCAAGCCGGCGATTGCACGGAGCTGACACCTAGGGCACGAACGGCGTTCATAGAGCTAGGCGATACTCTATCTAGTTTACGTGTCGTTGCCGAGGACGCCAGTGTCGGAGGCTTAATTGACTCTCTGCTGCGGCGCCTAGATTACCTGCACTATTTGGACGACGGCAGTCTGCAGGGTGAAGCTCGCCAGGAAAACGTCAAGGAGTTATTGAGTGTAGCCCAGGAGTATCACGAAGTTGGTCTGGATGGATTCCTGGAGGAGGTGGCGCTGGTCAGCGATCTCGACAGCGCCGATTTTGACGGCGACGCCGTGACTCTGATGACTTTGCACGCTGCCAAAGGGCTGGAGTTTCCGGTCGTTTTTATGGTTGGTCTGGAAGAGAGTATATTTCCGCATTCGAGAGCGCTGTATGACCAGAACGAGATGGAGGAGGAACGTCGGCTATGTTACGTTGGCATGACTCGGGCACGACAGGAGCTGTATCTGACATATGCATCAAGCCGGCTACTGTATGGCGGTGTACAGCACAATCCGCCCTCAAGATTTTTGGCAGAAATAAGCCCAGAGTCAGTTGTGAGCGTAGAGACAAGCTACTCATTCACCCAGAAGCCATACCATCACTGGGAGGCCGACGAGAGCTATGATCAGCGTCCGGAGCAGGACACCGAACCACGTTACGTGCCCCAGCTGGATGAGGGCGACATGGTGCGTCACCAAATGTTCGGCACCGGGACTATCATGGAACTTGATGGCGATAACGCCGTTATCTATTTCAAGGGCAAGGGATCACGCAAAATCAATATCGCCTTTGCGCCACTAGAGAAGCTGTAGTCATCGTCCTGAGGCGCTACAGAGGTAACTCTGGTATAATCGATAGCAATGCGCATCAAGCTACACCAGCATAACCGCCGCCTAAAGATCGCTAGCAGACATCCGTTCGCTGTGCCTGTGATCGTGTTTATGACGTTCGTCGTGCTAGTCGGTGGCGGGCTACTGATTGGTCACCTAACACACCGGATCCATTCAGTTTCCGATGCCAAGATTGTCGTTGTTTCGCACGATAAACGACAGCAGATCGTACCAACGCGCGCAGCAACTGTCGGAGCCTTACTAAAGGGGCTCAACATACCGCTAAACGAAGGCGACGTTGTCGAGCCAGCATTGGCCACCAGGATAGACCAGGACCAATTCCGTATCAATATCTACCGAGCTGTACCAGTCGAAGTCGTCGATAACGGCCATCGCAGCTTTACTTTTAGTGCCGCCACCACACCTCGAAGTATAGCTAACCAAACTGGTGCTCAACTATATCCCGACGATAAGGTGACGCGGCTGCCAGTACAAGACTTCATCAAAACCGGCAGTATAGGCGAACAGGTTATCATCAACCGGGCGATCCCTATCAATCTAAACCTGTACGGTACACCGTTGGCTATCCGGACACATGCTGCCACAGTCGGTGAGCTGGTAAAGCTCAAAAACATAACACTTGCTAAGGACGATCAACTAATCCCATCAGCCGACACGCTGTTGACAGCCAATGCTCAGGTGCTTATTGTGCGCAATGGGATCAAGATAGAAACGGTCGAGGAAGACATAGCAAAACCTGTTGACCAAATCCAAGACGCGACACTGGCTTACGGCACTAGTGCTGTCCGCCAAAAGGGAAGCGCCGGACACAAAGTTACCACCTATCAGCTTCAGCTGCAAAATGGCGTGACGGTCGGACGCACAGTCATACAAGAGGTCATTACGCAACAGCCCGTAACAGAGATAGTTGTAGTAGGCACTAGTCTTAGCGGCATTAAAGGTGACATGGCTCTGGCTGGTATCGACCCGGGCGATTATCAATACGTTGACTACATAGTCAGCCACGAGTCGGGTTGGTGTCCTACCAAGGCTCAAGGTCAATACGGTGGATGCCCGCCGTTCGCCGGGTCGGTTCCAAGTTACGGTGGCTATGGTCTATGTCAATCGACTCCTGGGTCAAAGATGGCTAGCGCTGGCGCCGATTGGCAGACAAACCCAGTTACTCAACTTCGTTGGTGTTCGAACTATGCCCATGCTCGTTATGGCACCTGGGCTGCAGCCTACAATTATTGGCTAGCGCACAGGAATTGGTGATGCAAAAACTTCCAGAAACCAACAAATCTTTGGGCCAGCACTGGCTAACCGATGCTTCGGCGCTCGGCGATATCGTCGATGCCGCCCAGTTATCACCGGTCGATACGGTGGTCGAGATCGGACCGGGCCCAGGTACTTTAACGCGCCTATTAGTTAAACAGGCAAGCCAGGTGATTGCTGTCGAGTTTGACGCCAAACTGGCGCGAGAGCTGCCCGGCCGTGTCACGGCCAATAACTTGCGGATTGTGACGCAGGATATATTGAGCTTCGACTTCACTGCCGTGCCGGCACCATACAAGGTTGTGGCCAACATCCCCTATTACCTGACAAGCAATTTGATACGTGTTCTGAGTGAGTCGAGCAACCCACCAACAACTGCCGTTATCCTCATCCAAAAGGAAGTCGCCCAACGCGTCACAGCCGCCCCAGGCGCCATGTCGTTGCTCAGTGTGACGGCCCAGTACTATTGGGAAACATCTCTGGGCGCACTAGTCCCGGCCGAGTTGTTCACGCCTCCTCCCAAAGTAGATTCGCAGGTGCTAATACTGCAACACAGGTCCAAGCCACAGTTCGAGGATGTCGATACCAAGCTGTTCTTCCAGCTAGTCAAAGCCGGATTTGGGCAGCGTCGCAAGACGTTACTTAACAGCCTAAGTAGTGGCCTGCGACTAGACAAAACCGTTATAACATCAGTCTGCGAACTGGCAAACATTGACCCCAAACGTCGAGCTCAAACTCTAGATCTTACAGAGTGGAACAACCTTTATCAGATCCTACAAACTGCTAACACTTGACGTGTTAAGTGTCACGCAGTAGGCTAGAGATATGGGACCAACTAGCCAACTACTATATCTAGTGCAACATGTAGCTAGCGTTATGAGCAAACAGACAGAACAGTTGCTGCAGGAACAGCTCGGCATTGGCATGAGCCAGTACCGCATTTTGACGGCCTTGGAGTGGACACCGCGCGTCCAGCAAAAAACTATAGCTGACAATCTCGGTCAAACGGAGGCCAGCATCAGTCGCCAAGTATCACTGCTGGCTCAAAAGGGCTTGTTGGTCATAAAGCGTGATGCCACTAATCGCCGCAAACATATCATCATGCCGACGCCGATGGGCATGCAGATCAACGAGGCTGCTACCGCTATAATTCGCCGAAGCTTGGGTCCGGAGTACTCTGCCCTCGGCGACGACCAGCTACAGCGCCTAATCGCCGGTTTACAATCGCTGCATAACCTAGTCTGTAAACCAGGACAACTGGGCGCTTGCGACCACACACTCAGCCAGTAAACACTAGCGTTATATTGACAGGGGTGGTATAATATAGTTACTGTACGCCCTAATCATATAGGGTGGACAGGGATACGGGGCTGAATTTTAAGCTCGACGTTGGACTTTATCGGTTAGATCAGCAGGTCGCTTGTCAGCGTATAGGCAAACCAATTTAGATGCAAAAACCTCTACTTTGAGCGATATGGTCAACAACGTGTTCGCACGTCGTGAAGCCTTCGCACTTGCAGCCTAATTTAGGCTGCAGCACTCAGCGCGACTTCAGATAGTGCGAAAGTGTACATATTTTCTGGATGCTCAGCTGGAACTATCCCAAACAGCTGCAAAGACTAGGGATTGCTGGCCTGGAATGTTTGTTCGTAAGGATAACCAGGCCCTAAGACCATAAAACGAACTATACCTGTAGACGACTAACCAAGATAAACTAGCGGACGCGGGGGCGGTACCCGCCAGCTCCTCCAAAAAAGACTTTCGATATGTCGAAAGTCTTTTTAGTATCTTTTTGCTGGTAAATGTGCTATAGTGCGATCACTAGATAAAGCTGCTAAGTAACGCTCAGAAATGTTCGTGTTCGGTTCTAGGTTAATAAGATATGTACGAGGCGCAGCTAACTGGTTTGCCAGATTACCTCAAGCGAAACAATGATCCATAGGATCAAGGAGAGTAATACTAATGGCAACCAAACTTTTTGTAGGTTCACTGGCATGGGGCACTACTGACGACAGCTTGCGCGACTTGTTCGCAACAGTTGGTACCGTCGCTAGCGCTAGCGTCATCATGGACCGCGAGACTAACCGCTCGAAGGGCTTCGGCTTTGTCGAGATGAGCACTGACGAAGAGGCTAAGGCCGCTGTCGAACAGCTCAACAACAAAGACCTCGATGGTCGTACTATCATCGTCAATGAAGCTCGCCCACGCGAAGAGCGTCCTCGCTCATTCGGTGGCGGCGGTGGCGGTGGCGGCGGCGGTGGTTTCCGTGGCGGCCAAGGTGGCGGCGGCGGTGGCTCACGCGACAATCGCTGGTAATCTGACTTCAGATTGACCGACAAAACAGGCTCTCCGGAGCCTGTTTTGCTATAGTAGCTTCATGCAGAACGACGAACTACCCTGTGTCGACAAACTCGCCTTCGATACTCAGAAGCAAGCTTTAGCGGCGGCGACTGTAGCTCGCTACCAACATGGCACAGAGCTGAAGACCTATGTCTGCCGACATTGTCAGCTGTGGCATTTATCATCGGCCGACGCAACGAAAATTTAGCTTGACCGTAACGGTGGGGTGCCCTAGGCTACTTAGATGAGCTCACTTGATAAAGCCAAACAGATTGTTAGCAAGACCATGATGTGGTCGGTGCGGCCCGACCGCGAGCTAAGCGGCAAAGACGTCGGTGCCGCTCGCGAGTATATAGCTAGCTATTGGACTAAGCTTGAGCGCTATCACCCCAAGGACGACGAAAGTTTGCTCGGGCTACCCAAGCCATACCTGGTTCCTTCATATACAGAGGCCACTGGTTTTGACTATAACGAGCTTTATTATTGGGACAGTTACTTTATGGTTCAAGGTATGCTCGATGATGATCATCGCAAGCTTGTCCAGGGCATTTTAGAGGACCTGCTGGCTTTGCTCAGCCGCTTCAAGGTCATACCTAACGCCTCGCGCACCTACCTGATGGGACGATCGCAGCCGCCACTACTGACGTCGTTTATCTTTGACGTTTACCAGGCTTACGAACCTGGTAGGGATTGGCTGCGCCAAGCGATGGAGTTGGCTCAACAGGAGTACCAAACCGTCTGGATGGGGGTCAAGAAGCCTAACGAGCGCCTGGTACACAAGGGATTAAGCCGATACTACGACATCAATTATCTGCACGATTTGGCAGAATCGGAGAGCGGTTGGGATATGACGCCACGCTTCAGTCGTCGAGCGCTTGACTACTTGCCTGTTGATCTAAACGCATTGCTTTACAAATACGAAACCGACTTCGCGCGGGCAGCCAGGATTTTTGAAGACCGGCGCGAGGCTGCCAAGTGGGATGCCGCCGCCGCTACCCGTAAGGCGACGATGGATGAGCTTATGTGGGACAAGACCCGCGGCATGTACTACGACTACAACTATGCCAAAAAGAAGCGCGGACAAGTCAGCAGCCTAGCGGCTTTCTACCCAATGTGGGCCGGCATGGTCACCGACAAACAGGCTGCTGCACTCGTTAAATCGCTGCGTCGCTTTGAAAACAAGGGCGGGCTTGCGACTACCGATTCGCTGCCGGTCGGGCAGTTCGTATTTGGCGCGCTGCCAACGCAGTGGGCCTACCCAAACGGCTGGGCGCCATTACACTTCATTGTCATCAAAGCCCTGGAGCGTTACGGCTACCACACCGATGCTCGCCGGATAGCCACTAAATGGCTCAAGACCAACCTGTGGTGGTTCAACACCCATGGTGTTTTTCTGGAAAAGTACAATGTCGTTTCGCCAGAAAAACCGCCGATCAAGGGAGTCTACCCCAGTCAAGAAGGCTTCGGCTGGACCAACGCCGTTTTCGAGCGCCTGTGCCAAGAATACGTCGATCGTCCTGAATAAGCCCAAGATATTAAACATTGCTTAACTTTTATGAGAAAACTGGTCTTATGCTGGACAGTCGTATTCGGAACGACTTATAATTCGAACATTATGCCAGACACTGATGCAAAATTTTGGGAACAGTTCCGCCGGGTGATTCGCCAAGAAGTTGGTGACGAGCTTAAAGGCTTGCAAACTGACGTGACTGGTTTGCGTAAAGACATGACCGAGGTCAGCGGTGAAGTCACCGGCCTACGCAAAGACATGACAGGCGTCAGTGGTGAAGTCACCGGACTACGCAAAGACATGACAGAGGTTCATGATGACGTCACTAGTTTACGTAGCGACATGGCTCAGGTTCACGACGATGTCACTATTTTAGGCGTTGACATGACCGTCGTTAGTGGTGAAGTCACCAGCCTACGCAAAGACATGACAGGCGTTAGTGGTCAAGTCACCGGCCTACGCAAAGACATGACAGGCGTCAGTGGTGATGTTAGTTGCCTAAACAGTGACACGCAGAACATGCGTAGAGACATCGCAGATATCAAGTCTGCCCAATCTAACCAGGGAGTTCTGCTTCGGATGATCTTCGCCAGCTTAACCACTCTTAAAAACACTCTTCGAACTCAGAGCAAGGAAGTTAATCGTTTTGGAATCTTACTTGAAGATCTCGAATATCGTTTCGAGGCTGGCTCCGAATTATCGTAGGCAGCTTAGTAATAAACAGGTAGACTAGTGTGATGAGCAAATACTACGTCACAACTTCGATTCCCTATGTCAACGCTGAGCCGCACATTGGCTTCGCTATGGAGCTAATCTACGCTGACGTGCTGGCTCGACGGGCGCGGCAGCAAGGGCATGAGGTAGTCTTTAGTACAGGAACAGACGAGCACGGTGGCAAGATTGCCGATAAGGCTGCCGAGCTAGGGCTGGAACCCAAGGCCTATACCGATCAGATTAGTGGACGCTTCGCCGAACTGGCTGATTTGCTGAACATCAGCAACGATCGTTTTATTCGTACCACAGACGCTGGCCACGAGCAGCGGGCTGCCGTTATCTGGAAAGCGCTAAAGCAGGACATCTACAAGAGCAAATACACTGGTTGGTATTGCACGGGCGACGAGACTTTTTACACTGAGACTGAGGTTAAAGCAAATGACGGTATCTGTCCGGCCCACAAAACGCCTTATGAAAAAGTTGAGGAGGAAAACCACTTCTTCAAGCTCAGCGCCTACACAGACAGGATAAGGGCCGCCATCGAGTCTAATGAGCTTGTGATCATACCTGACAGTCGCCGCAACGAGATTCTTTCGCTGCTCAGCAGCGGTCTGGACGACATCAGTATTAGCCGTCCGGCCGATAAGATTAGTTGGGGGATACCGGTGCCGGGCGACAAGCACCAGGTGATGTATGTTTGGTTCGAGGCGCTGATGAACTACATAACTGTGCTGGGCTACCCTGAACACCAAGACTTCAAAGATTTTTGGCCAGCCAATGTCCAGGTGCTAGGCAAGGACATTATTCGTTTTCATGCAGCTATCTGGCCAGCCATGTTGCTCAGTCTAGGCCAAGAATTGCCAAAACAACTCTACGTCCATGGTTTTGTGACCAGTGGGGGCCAAAAGATGAGCAAATCGCTGGGCAATGTCGTTCATCCCAAAGAAATAGTCGACAAATATGGCGCTGACGCTATGCGCTACTACTTTATGCGACATATTCCAAGTTATGACGACGGAGATTTTAGCTGGGATCGGTTAGAGGCAGCCTATAACAATGAGCTTGCTAATGAGCTAGGCAATGCAGTTCAGCGCACAGCCGTCATGATCCAAAAATATCAGCAGGGCGTCATCGGTGACGTGCCGGAAGCTGAGCACGACATACACGAATACGAGGCTGCGCTGAGTGTTTGTCACTTTGACCGGGCGCTCGATGAAGTCTGGGAGCAAGTTCGTGGCATCAATCAGTACATCGACGCCGAAAAACCTTGGATGATTGCCAAAGAGGGCGACGAAGAGCATTTGCGAGAGGTGCTGGCTTATCAGGTGAGTGCACTGCTCGAGATTTCCGATATGTTGCAGCCATTCATGCCCGAGACTAGCGCTAAAATCGCCGCTGTTTTTGCTGACGGTGTAGTGACGCTACCCGAAGCTACTCTCTTCCCTAAGCACGACTCCGAAGAGCAGTAAAGTTTATGGAGTTCGTTGACACCCACTGTCATATTCAGTCGGCCGGAAATCCACGCGGCGAGCGGCTGACCCGCGAGATTTGGGCCAAGTATCCAGCCCTAACCGGCGCTGGAATCGTCACAGCGGCCGTCGACAGCGGTGTTACTCGGATGATCTGCGTTGGTTGTGACCTCACTGATAGTCAACTGGCCGTAGATTTTGTACTAGACCTACCGCAGTGCTGGGCTAGTATCGGTATTCATCCTCACGAGGCTCAGCGTTACGCGCACGATCCCGAAAAGCTGGCGCTGTTTTCGGCGCTAGCAAGTTCTCCAAAAGTAGTCGCCGTCGGCGAGTGCGGGCTGGATTATTACTACGAACATTCGCCAAAAACTGATCAGATTATGGTTCTGCGACACCAAATTGAGCTGGCGATACAGTACCATCTACCCCTGATATTTCACGTTCGCGAGGCCTTTGATGATTTTTGGCCAGTCTTTGACAGCTATCCGGGATTGCGGGGTGTGCTCCATAGCTTTACTGACAGTCAGGCCAACCTTGACAAAGCCCTTGAGCGGGGATTGTACGTAGGGATCAACGGTATTGCCACCTTTAGCAAAAATGTGTCACAACTCGATGTTTACAGGGCTGTGCCGCTGCAAAAACTACTACTAGAAACTGATGCCCCCTTCTTGACTCCGACCCCATATCGTGGTACTATAAATGAGTCGAAACGCGTGGGAACTATTGCGGAATTCCTGGCCAGCCTCCGAGGCGAAGATCTCGCCGTGCTTGCCAGCGCCACAACTAGCAATGCCCGACAGCTTTTTGACATCTAACTTGTATTATGAAGACTTATACGACAAACCCAACATCTGAAACTCTGACACCGGAGAGCCTGTCTGGTATTTACAGTCGACTTCAGATTATTGATAAGCTGGCTGCCCAAACGACCGCCGCATTGGCCAATCAGCATCCACGACTTTTGGAATCGGTCACAGTCCGAGACAACGTCCAACCTTCTGCTGAAGTCCAAGCCCAGGAACTGGTCGATCAGACAGGCGCATTTATGCAAGGAGTGGCCGAGACCTCGATCAATCGCACTATGGGTGACGCAGCACGACAAGCCATAGATGAAATTCATGGAGCGCGGGTCTAATATGGGTTTTTTGCCAAAGATTACGCGTCAGTCTGATGAACAGCGAGAGGCTGAGTTTCAGCGCAACCTTATACGTTATGAGGCTAAAATTGGCGGCGAGCTGTTTGGCGCGATTCCAGCCGGTCACCGCCGCGACTTCTTCTGCCTAGATGAGCATACTTGGGTGTGGCACGAGGAATGGGTAGAGCAGGGGCTACGAAAGGCTACAACTACTCGCTACGACGTTCGTCCGACAGTCGTACTAAAATCACAATTTGGACAACCATACCAGCCAGTTGGCGAGGCCGAAGCCCGCAATCTGTACCAAGCTACTCAGATCTACCGACAGCGCATCAGCTCTGATTATCAGCGCATGATGCAGACCGTCTAAGCGACCGTATGAGCGTCGCTCCTCTATACCTAGATCACGCGGCAGCCACGCCACTGGCACCAAAGGTTTTGGAGGCCATGCTGCCATTTTTGACAGAACAATTCTACAACCCATCAGCTGATTATGTCGCTGCCAGATCAGTCAGGAGTTCGCTCGACAACTCACGCTCGAGCGTGGCTCAAGTCGTAGGCGCACGCCCGAGTGAGATTATCTTTACTGCTGGAGGCAGTGAAGCTAACAACTTAGCAATACACGGGATAATGCGCCAATACCCGCAGGCCAATCTCGTTGTCAGTAGCATAGAGCACGAGTCGGTACTGGCGCCGGCAGAGCGCTACGATTGTCGCCTGGCTCCAGTCCATGCGGACGGAGTGATTGACTTAGAGCAACTGAGCATGATCATAGACGATCGGACCGTGCTCGTAAGTGTCATGCACGCCAACAACGAGATCGGTACTATACAGCCGATCGGCCAGATTAGCCGACTTATTAAAACTATTCGTGAGCAGCGACGTCTAGCAGGCAATGATCTACCGCTACTACTGCATGCCGACGCTTGCCAAGCGGCGAACTATCTCGATATCCATGTGTCACGGCTCGGAGTTGATCTGATGACGCTTAATGGAGGAAAAGTGTATGGCCCCAAGCAAAGCGGTGCGTTGTACGTCCGTGGCGGCTTAAAACTGACGCCTTTGATTGATGGCGGTGGTCAGGAGCGAGGGTTGCGCGCTGGGACCGAGAATGTGGCCCAGGCTGTTGGGCTAGCGACAGCGCTTGCCAGCGTCCAGAGACAACGATCAACTGAAGTGTTGCGGCTGCAGGAGCTACAAAAACTGTGCTTCAGCCTAGTCAGTGAGGCTATGCCAACGGCTAGTCTCAACGGGAGCACCAAGAGCAGACTACCTAATAATATTCATCTGACCATTCCAGGCGTCGATAACGAGCGAATACTGATACAGCTGGACGAACAGGGGATTATGGCCGCCGCTGGATCGGCTTGTAGTGCCAGTAGTGACGAGCCATCGCATGTATTGCGGGCAATCGGGCTCAGCGATGACCAGGCTCGAGCTTCGCTGCGCTTGACAATGGGTCAGGTGACCACCGAGGACGACATTCGACGTGTCGTAACGGCCTTGAGTGAACTGATCTAGCTTCGGCCATGTGCCAAAACGCGCTATACTGCTAACGGTTATGAAGCAGCTTATTAAACATCTCCGGACAGTTAGCCTAATTCTGTGCATAGTCACTGGCTTTGGCTGGACGGCTTCGGCTCAGGCGGCAGAAAAATCTAGTGTCACAACAGCAAAGCCGACGACTGTCGATATTTCTCACGCCGTCATTAACACCTATAACGCTGACGCTAGCGTCCAGCTAGGCATGATTGTCCAGATTAAGGACAAGCAGCCAACTGACGTTGTGCCCCTGACGGCGGCCACGGCTGAAAAGATGCTAGGCATCGTCATACCCAACAACACTGTGACTATTGTCCTGACACCGTCGACAGTTACCAAACAGCAGGTCCTAGTCGCAACCACCGGCAGATACAGCGTGCTGGTTAGCAATCAGAACGGACCTGTCAAAAGCGGTGACTACCTGACTATCTCGGCCATTTCAGGTGTCGCCATGAAAGCTGGCATCACTGACCAGCAGGTAATTGGCCAGGCCACGGCAGATTTTAGTGGCAGTGCTAATGTTATAAGCTCAGTGACGCTCAAAAATCAGATCGGTAAGGATACCAAAGTTGCGATTGGGCGCGTCGGTGTGGCTATCAACATTGCGCACAATCCGCTGGACCAAAAAACCGTCGATTTTGTCCCAGCTTTCATGGTGGGGCTGGCACAAGCTGTAGCCAACAAATCAGTCAGCGTTGCACGTATCTACCTGTCGACTGTCGTTCTCATCATATCCTCGGTTGTAACTGGCATCATGCTTTACAGCGGTATTCGTAGTGGTATGATTGCTGTTGGTCGAAATCCTCTTTCCAAGAAGTCAATTATCAAGAGTCTGATACAAACTATTTTGGCTGGTATGTGCGTTTTCATAGTCGGTATTGTTGCTGTATACTTGCTACTGAAGCTCTAGCGTTATTGTTCAACGTGTTGGAGTGCAAACAGCGAAAGAAATCAAAATGGACGTGGTGGAATCTAAATTATGACTATCTGGGGACTGTTGTTCATATTAGCCGTGCTAGCAGCTGCCGGCTGTTCATTCGTCTGGGTGGCCGTCCGTATTGGGCAAGTCTCTGCTCCCAAAAAGCTGGCCGGTGGTTCAATCGAGCAAGCCGCAGAGCAAGATGTTGAACATATCTTCAACGAAGATTTTCGTGAAGAACTTCGCAACCGAGGCCGGCTCCACTTCGAGAAGATAATTGGCGAAAACGCCATGTTCCTCCAGCAAGATCTGCGCTTGACCACTTCGCAGCTCAATGAGTACATGAAAACCGAGATCAGTCACAAGCTGATGGGAGAATTTGATAAGTACGAACAGTCGATCATGGATGCCAAACAAATGGCGATTGAGTCGATCCAAAAAACGAATGCTGCCATAGACGAACAGCGCGAGATTTTGGGCGAACAGGTACAAAAAGAGATCAGCCTAGAGAAGCAGCAGATGCTCAAGCGCTTCGAAGAAAACATGGCTGATATCGTCAATCACTACGTCCTGGCGGCCATCGGCAACCAGATCGACCTCAACAGTCAGCTTGAGTACATCATCGGCGACCTTGAGGCCAACAAGCAGGCGATTATTGAGGACATTAGAAGTGGCGCCTGATACATCGCTCCAGTTACCACTGCAGGTGACCAGCCCGGTGGATGTTGGGCGGCTGTTACGTGAGCTCGATTCAATCGATTCACTACTATCACAGGCCGCTTTGCGCCCAGCTGCTACAGAGGTAAAACTACCCAAGACAACCGGACTTTTGGACCAAGCCGTTGAGCTAAACAAGCTTAATCTTTCTGAAGCCGGCCACCGCGAGAAGTTACTAGTCTTTTTGCGATCAGTAAAGGACAAAGCTCCATTGTTGCACGTCAGTTTTAGTGCTGACCCCTCCACGCAGTTTATCGAGCGCCTTATGACATGGTTACGCAAGGAGATTGATCCGACGCTTATGTTGACGGTTGGTCTCCAGCCAAATATCGGCGCTGGCTGCATTGTCCGCAGTACCAATAAGCACTTCGATTTCTCCTTGCGCCAGGACTTTGCAAAAAAAAGAAATCTACTGCTTGAAAAGATCGACCCAGAGTTCTTTGCGTCAGCCGCTACTGAGCCGCCCGTAACACCAGCTACCACTACCTCGGTGACAGTTGCAGTTGAATCAGCTGAAATTGCGCGCACTGCTGCACCAGGCGCTAAGGATGTGCACTCTGCCCCTCAGCCTACCGCCAAGCTTATGACTGCCACTCCAGTGCGACCAGGGCAGGCCTCATGAGTGCCGGCAATCAGCACTTTGATCGATTAGTTG
>JBDSWU010000049.1:0-3114 GCA_039926445.1 Saccharimonadales bacterium (SeqCode) | reverse complement strand
CCGGTTTTTTTGTCGCCACCAGACTTGCCTCCGCCGCCGCCACTAATGAACGGCTTCCGTATGGAGCTCAAACGGGCAGTCCAGCAGCGCTTCAAGCGCATCGACCTCGACCGTTTCAAAGCCGAGCTCAAGGACCACATCACGCACTACCTATTTGAGCAAACGCAGCGTAGTCCGATAGTCATTCCTGTAATCAACGTCATTAGTGGCGGCGGCGGAGGCAAGTCTGGTGGCGACAAAAAAACCGGCAATGGCCAGCCCGATGCCCCAGAGTCCAAGCCAAAGTCTCCAGAAGAGATTGCCGCTGAGCAGCAGCAACGCTTCCAGGAGATGCGTGCCCGACTGCTGACCCAAGACGCCCGCACCGACTAGTCTGACAGCCCAGAGCTGTTGATAAGACTTAGCGTAAGGGGTATGATGAGTGTAGTAAAGACTACACGTGAAAACAGATACAGCCTACACAAAACGAGTGGCTATTAAGCCTAAACATGCCAAGTCGTATCGCAAACGGCACTACGGTTTGTTGGTTATCGCCGTCGTCGCGATGCTGTCTCTGTTTGGCCTGCTGATCACCATTCGGGTTCAGATCGATGCCGGGGCAACCGATAGTCGCAACTTCGTGGCCAGCACTTTTGAGCGACCGACTAGCACCGCACAACCTGTGGTGTCGACCTACGGTTTTGGACTGAAGTACGATCCTCGCCGACTTTATGTTAGCGCTGTCGACGGCAGTAGTGGCAAGCTATACATTGGTTACGAACTGACTACGCCGCGGGCTTATAAACTGCTGAAATTTTCGACCAAACTTGCTCCGACTCGCAGTGGCATCGGTCCAGACACTATCAGCCTAGAATACTACCCAGATCGGGCGGTTGGCGCAGGGCAGTCACTGGGGAGTGTCGAGAGCTCAGCGGTAGCGACTACAGGACAGTCGGCACCAATGCCTCAGCCGGCACAGACTGAAGTCGTAACGTTCAATGGTATTAATTTTCAACGCACTTCATGGCGTCAAGCAGCCGAGGGCGGCGGCCTGTCCGGACAGTTGACCTCGGAATTTGTAACCTACACGGCGATTATCAATAACCATCCGTTGTTGCTTAGAACCAGTCCACGTTTGGGCGGCAATCTAGCGACTACAGACGTGGCTGCCTTGGTGTCTTCGATAACCACAGGAGACGTAACGGCCAGCTCGGCGACCCCCACAGCCACAGTAGTCGCAGCCACAACGCGAAGCCGTTCGTTGCTTGACGATCTGTTATTTGCCCCAGTATCAGCCAGTCAAATGTTTGATTCCCAAGGTATTAGCGCACTGTATGCTCCGGCTGTAGTCAAGATATATAACGCCTATTGCATGGACATCGCTATCAAGGGTCAGTTGTTTGTGCAAGCTGCGTGCTCAGGTACTAGCGGCTCCGGATTTTTTGTTGGCGGCAATGGGGTTATAGCGACCAATGGTCACGTCGCTACCGCCGACCCGCGTGATGTAGCCATCCAGGCGGCCTACACTGCGGCAATCGGTGGCAATGGGCAGCAGCTAGCGACGCTCGCAGAGCTGGCCGGCCTTGATGTCGCTCAACTGTCAAAAATCACCGACAACGACATCTTGCTGGACACTATATTCAGCGCCGTCTATGCCATGCCGGACAGCGAATTCACTACGCCGCGAGCAGTACAGAACTTACTAGTTGGCCTAGACAGCAGCGATCCCGATGTCAACAAACTGCTTGACGCCACAAAAGCCTACCAAACCTACCCAAGCAACGACGATATTCGTCCGGCTCGCTTACTGGCCGCCGATTATCGGGCTTTCGATGGCATAATCCGCTACCATAATTCTGATGTGGCGCTGATCCAGATCAGCGGTCGGAACTTCCCAGTTGCTAGGCTCGGCTCATTGGGCGATGTCAGCCAGGGAAGTAGCCTGAGCATCCTCGGTTATCCAGTTGCAGCCAGCGAAAACGCCGTCGTTGCTCGTAATATATCGGCTGTCACGTTGACATCTGGTAAAGTCTCGGCCATCAAGTCAGCTAACGGTGACAGTCGCCAATTGATCGAAACCGACACCACAATCGGTCACGGCAACAGTGGTGGGCCAGTCTTTGGCGACAAGGGCAGCGTCGTTGGTATCGCCACTTACACGATCGACGGCAGCGGCAGTGGCAATGGTACTTTCAATTACATCCGCGACATTGCCGATCTACAGGCGCTGGCGACAACTGCCGGCGTGCCACTGCGCACGGCCAGTACCACTCAAGACACCTGGCAGCAGGCCGTAGCTGCATTTGACAGCGCCCACTATCACAAAGCTTTGACGTTGTTCGCTGCCGTCCGCCAGCTTTACCCCCAGCATCCGACCCTTGATAGCTTCGTAGGCCGAGCTGAAAAAAACATTGCTGACGGCAAAGAGGCACGAGACATACCGTTAGGCCTGTTGTTCGCTGCTGCCGCCGGCATGTTGATGCTCGCTGGCTTAGCGGTCTTCCTGATAGTTCGCCATCATGGCAAGCACCAGGTTTACAAACTGGCAAGTGGGCAGGCAACCGCCACCCCAGTTGACCCGACCATCCATCCGGGCGGTGGCTTTCACTACTCAGCCACTCCTGCTGTTGTCCCGGTCGTCGCTAATTCACCTCACATCGTTCACCATTCGCGTTAGTCCCATTCCCCTCAAGCTTATATTGACAAATGCTGTAATTTTTGCTATAGTAAAGATATGTCAAATAACATCCAACACCCAGCTCTTATAACCGATAGATCTCGTGATTACGACTACTCGTTAGGGGTAATCGAGGTGCTAACAAAGCAACAGGAAGCTGTAATCGCAGAGTTCAAGGTCGACCCGGCTCGTTCAGATTTGGAACTTTCGGTGCTTCGATATGCCGCAAGCGTTGCAATAAATCCGTTCGATTCGGACAAGATTAGTGCTTGGAAGTCATCACGTTACGCGCTAGAAGCCTATAAAGTCGCTGGCACGGCAGACCGTTAGCGGTTATAATAGGTAAACCAAATGGCACAAAAGAAAAAATCCACCAAAAGCAGAAAAGCTCCAGAGCCCACACCTAGCGAGCGCAATCCTTTTTGGGCTTACGCCGGCGCGATCATCCTGATACTACT
>JBDSWU010000048.1:0-8349 GCA_039926445.1 Saccharimonadales bacterium (SeqCode) | reverse complement strand
CCGCAATCGAACAGCTATAAGCATGGCGCTAGGTGGCGCTGCTGCACTTGCAGCCTTTGAGCTCCTACCGGTATTACAAGATACTATTGGTGGTGGCGATGTCGCTCCTGTTCCAGTCACTCCAGATATCACCCCAGTACCTGTTGTCCCACCTACACCAGAGGTTAATAATTTTGGCTTCAACCCTCACGTAATTGTTGAGCACGGACACGGCTACATCAAGGAGCTACAGGACTTGGCCGATCAGCAAGGTCACCACCTGAGCATTGCCCAAGCTACAGACGCTTACCATCAGGTGCTCAGCGAGCAAGGCACTAACTTCTTTACCGACAATCAGAACCAACTTCACCTCGGTGACAACTGGATCTCACGCCCTGGTGCCTCTACCTGGGATCACGCCCACCTAGCTAGCTTCCACGCATGGTTGCAAGCCCAAGAAGACGCCAATCTAGTCGCCTAACCCGGGCCCTGGCGTGCTAGACTGTAACAGATGAAAGTACTAGGAATTGAGTCCAGTTGCGATGAGACGGCAGCTGCAGTTGTTGCGGATGGTCAGCACTTGCTGAGTAACGTCGTGGCCAGCAGCATCGACCTTCACGTGAAATATGGCGGCGTTGTTCCGGAGATTGCCGCCCGCAGTCACATCGAGGTGGTGTTGCCGGTTATCCAGCAAGCGCTCGATGAGGCTGACTGCACCTGGGACGACATCGATGCTATCGCCGTCACCTACGGCGCTGGCCTTGGTGGCAGCCTACTGATCGGCGTCCTGACCGCCCGTACCCTAGCCATCGTCTACGATAAGCCGCTGTATGCCATCAATCACGTCCTGGCCCACGTCTACGCCAACTTCCTGACCAGCACTTCCCTGCCCCTGGCAATGCGACTGAGTCAGCCGTCATTTCCGATGCTAGCTATAATTGTATCTGGTGGCCACAGCCAGTTAGCGCTTTTTGAGGATCATTTCCAATATAGGTTGCTCGGTCAAACCCAGGACGATGCCATCGGCGAAGCTTTCGACAAGGTCGCCAAGATGCTCGGACTACCCTACCCTGGTGGCCCATCGGTGGCCAAAGCCGCTGAGACCGGTGACGCCCACAGGTATCATCTGCCCAAAGCCAAAGTCGGCAAGTACGACTTCAGCTTTTCTGGGCTCAAAACAGCCGTTCTGCGGCTGGCGCAAGCCGAAATCGGTGAGGATTACACTTTTCCTTCGTCAAGGCTGCCAGAACGGCTGTCTGACGCTCAGAAGCACGACATAGCTGCCAGCTTCCAGCGCATCGCCATCGAAACCATCGTCGACAAAGCCAAACTAGCCTATGAGGAGTTTGGTCCTGCCTCTGTTGTCATCGCCGGCGGCGTCGCCGCCAGCCAGGAACTACGCCGTCAACTAAGTGCCGCCCTGCCCTCTTTGACCATCGAATACCCGGACTTCAAACTGTGCACCGATAACGGCGCTATGATCGCGACCCTGGGCTGCTTCCACATGAAGGCCAACCAACCTTTAGCTGACCCTTACACACTCTCGATCAACCCCAACCTTAGTATGTAATTTCACGTGAAGTCTTAACTTTTTCTTAACTAATTTTACGAATGATAACAGAGGTGGTAGTATAAACTAGTATGAATCTACCGAAAGTTTATGAGCCAGCGAAGTACGAGGACGATATCTACGCGTTATGGGAACGAAGCGGAGCTTTTGCGCCCAACGACAGCAAGCCAGCTTACTCGATCGTTATGCCACCACCGAACGCCAATGCCAATTTGCATATTGGCTACGAGCTAACGGCAGCGCTCGAGGATATTGCGGCTCGCTACCACCGGCTAAAAGGGAAGTCAGTGCTGCTGCTCCCGGGTGCAGATCACGCTGGCTTTGAGACACAGTCGGTGTATGAAAAGCATTTGGCCAAAGAGGGCAAGAGCCGATTTGATTTTTCACGTGAAGAGCTTTACTCACAGATTTATGACTTTGTTGGTCTAAACAGGGGTAATTTTGAGGCCCAGATGCGTAAAATGGGCGTTGGTTGCGACTGGTCGCGCTACACATTTACGCTGGACGACAAGATCGTCAAGCGGGCCTACGCGACGTTCAAGCAGATGTGGGACGACAAGCTTATCTACAGGGGAGAACGACTGGTTAACTACTGCACCCAGCACCGGACTGGTTTTGCCGATATCGAGGTTGAGTACCGGGAGGCCAAGACGCCGCTGTACTACATCAAGTACGGTCCGTTTGAGCTCGCTACGACCCGTCCGGAAACCAAATTCGGTGATACGGCCGTGGCTGTCCACCCGGAGGATGAGCTCTACGCTGAGTACGTTGGCAAAGTTATCACTGTCGAGGGTGTCAATGGACCATTCGAGGTGCAAGTGATAGCTGATGATTTTGTTGACCGTAACTTCGGTACCGGAGTCGTCAAAATTACGCCGTCGCATAGCTTTGACGATTGGGAAGTCGCCCAACGCCACAACCTGCCAGCCAAGCGGATTATCAATCACGACGGCACCATGAACCACCTTACGGGGCGCTTTGAAGGCATGACGGTGCTCGAAGCCCGCGAAGCCGTAGCCAAGGCTATGGAAGAGCAGGGGATGTTGATCAAAGTCGACCATAACTACGAGAACCGCATCGGCGTCTGCTATAAGTGCGGCACGACCATCGAGCCGATGCTGATGGAGCAGTGGTTTATCGACATGCAGCCGCTGGCCAAGCGGGCAATTGAGGTCCTCAAGGCCGGGAAGATCACGTTCTACCCTGATGCAAAGAAGGATCAGCTGGTGCGCTACCTAGAGGGGCTGCGTGACTGGAACCTCAGCCGTCAGATTGCCTGGGGCATCCCGATACCGGCCTTTCAGAATGTCGACGACTCTGACGATTGGATCTACGACGAACGGGTCACCGAGGAGATTATCACAGTTGACGGCAAAACCTATCACCGCGATCCAGATGTTTTTGACACCTGGTTTAGCAGTTCTAGTTGGCCATTTGCGACACTTGGCTATCCTGACAGTGCCGACTTTAAGCAGTTCTACCCGCTGAGCCTGATGGAAACCGGCGGTGAGATTCTCTACCCGTGGGTCAGCCGGATGATCATGCTAGGACTTTACGTAACAGGGGAGGTCCCGTTCCGTGAAGTTTACATCCACGGCTATGTTATGGCTGAGGACGGCGCCAAGATGAGCAAGTCGATTGGCAATGTTGTCGATCCGCTGCCAGTCATAGCTGAGTTTGGTTCTGACGCCCTACGCTTGGGGATCATCAACGGCCGAGCGGCGGCCGTCAATCGTGGCTACGACCCCCGTAAAGTTGAGGACGGGCGCAACTTCTGCAATAAGCTATGGAACGTCGCTCGCTACATCGAAGGCTTGGTTGATAACAGCGCCGAAAAGCACGACGCTGGCCCTCAGTCTGTGGCCGATCACTGGATTGTTGGCAAGTTGGCCGAGGCTCATGATCGTATCAGCGACTTGCTTGACCGCTATGAGTTTAGCGAAGCCTACGACACGCTATATCACTTCATACGAGATGATCTGGCCGACTGGTACATCGAAGCTAGTAAGTCGGAGCCCAACACCGGTCTACTGGCCTATATTTTGGAGCAAGTTCTGCTGCTGGCTCATCCTTTTGCGCCCTTTGTTACCGAAACTATTTGGCAGACGCTGGCTTGGGAGCAGGACACTATCCTTGCGACCCGCACATATTCCAAGCCCGTCAGCCACGACAAGCATTTGGCAGCCGACTTTACCGAGCTACAGACCATAATTACAGAGGTCAGGACGATCTTGCGAGCCCTGAAGGCTAGTGGCGTTACGCTGTATCATCACAACGTCGAATTGTTGGCCACCAACTCTGCGCTCATCCAGCGTTTAGCGCGCCTGAGGGCCGTAACATCGGTCGAGGATGGTACCGGATTGTATCTAACTAGCACCTCACTGCAATGCTGGTTAGACATCGACGTAGCAACAGCTCAGACGTATGCTACCGAACTACAAGCCAATTACGACAAGCAGGCGGCCTTCATCGCCCAACTAGAAGGCCGGCTGTCCAATGACAGCTACGTCCGCAACGCCCCCGACAAGCTCGTCCGCGAGACTCGCGATCAGCTAGCAGAAGCCCAGGTTGTACTTAGCAACATCGCCGCCGAGCAGCAGCGTTTCAAGGCCTAGTGATCTAGCTCCTAATCGGCCGGTTCTAGAGCGGCTCGGATCGTCTCCACCGACTCTTCTGGTCGAGCGTAATCAAACCACAGAACATGCCAGCCGCGAGCTTCGGCGATTTTGAGATTGGCTTGAGTGTCGTCGATCAACAGTATTTGCTCTGGTGGGACGCCAGCTCGCTCTTCGGCGATCTCAAAGATTTGAGGTTCAGGCTTGATAGTCCCAACTTCCGACGAATTGATAATGCTGTGGTAGGGCAGGGAAGGCACCTTGCCGTGTTGCTGTAGCCCTTGCAATAGTCCTGGCATGATATTGGTCAGTAGGCCGATGTTGTAGCGCTCGTGCGACCAAGCTAGCAGTTCAGGCATGCCTGGTACAGCTTCAGCAGTCTCTAGGTAGAACTTTGCCCAGTCGATGGAATCAACGCCAAGACGACTAGCCATCGCGCGGTTAAAGTCATCTAGCGTGATAAGTCCGCGACAGGCGTCATCGGTGTAATGCCAGTGCGCTGTCTCTACGGTGTCGGCCGTCGTGCCGGTAGCCGCCGCGATCTGGGCGAATGCCCGCTGATAAAAGCGCACCAGACAGCCGTTGACGTCAAAATAGACGAAGCGAACCCCACTCTTGGTAGTGCGTAACTGACGCTGGGTCCCAGGGGTGGATAGTCCCAGTAGCTGATCAACGCTGAGATGTAGGGCACTCGCGATCGATTGCACGGTAAAGATCGATGGAGACTTGATAGCACCACGTTCGATTTTAGTCAGAGTCGAGAAACTGAGATTGGCAGCGGCACACAGCTGTTGCTGCGTTAAGCCCGCCGACTGGCGCGCCGACTGTAACTGTTTGCCCAACCCCTTCTCATCCATAGCCACATTGTACTAGTTATAATGACCAAAATACAAGGGTAACTAGTACTAAACGGCTAGTTAACTACTTTTTTTAACCCAGGTGAAGCACGAATTGCAGGGTAGTGTAGGCGACAATCCAGGTCAGTACGAAGACCACGGCCACTATCACCACTACATTCTGGGTATTGCCGTAACCGGCCCGACGGCCGAGTTTGGTGTAGGCAAAGGCAGCTAGTCCAGCAGCCAAGAACAGGGAAGTGATCGGATTCATAAGCGTAGTATAGCCTAGAACGCCAGTTTTTCGGCGACTAATGCCAGGGCGGCGTGGTCCGACTCGGCTGACATATCAGGGCGGTAGCGGAACTCGGCGTCGTTATCGAAGGGAAAAACCTTGATATGGGCATGATTAGCAATGTCCAGACCCTCTATGATGACGCCGACGCGCGCCTTTTCAGGGAAGATCTGCTGCAAGCGCTGGCCAACCCGTTGGACAGTTTCCATGACAGCCTGGTAATCGCCGGGCGGCAGCTGCCAGACAAAGTCGACTTGGGCTTTGGGCACCACTAGCACTTGACCTGGCTGAATTGGGTGGATGTCCAAAAAAGCCAAGCTTAAATCGTCTTCGTAGATTTTGTGGCATGGGATCTCGCCATTTATGATTTTGGTGAATATGCTGTCGTTCATAGTAGCTAGTATACGCGTTCTGCGTTCCGAAAACGGTCCTGGATACAAAAATATCTTAAAAATATTGGGCAAATCTTAAATTGAGCTTAAAAATGTCTGCTTATGCTTGCAACTGATGCAGGGCAGGGTAGATAGTCGATGGCCATGACCCGACTACGCCTACTCATACTGATTTTATTGGTTGTCCTCACCGCTGGTGTGTACGGCAGTCTCCGGCAACTATCGGCGACAGATGGTAGTGTGGCCGCGCCCAACTGGGCGGCGCCGAGCATTATGGCCCTAAAGCGCATCGCAAGCGTTAGCCCACACCAAAATGAGCCAGTCTACCTCAGTAATCTCGACTGCACTCTGGTCGAATATCGACTGGTGTCGGATACCACGATGCGTAGCGGTTGTTTTACACCTACTGCGTTCGGGCAGATCGACGCCGACAGCGATATTGTCATATTCAACGGCACCGACGAGGGCTTGCAGCTACTGCCGACCTCACCCCACACCGTGCTGGCGCCGTGGCCCAAGGCGCTCGATCTGGTTGCCATCGACCCGTTGTCAACCGGTGGCAGCTACCTGAGTCTGTACAAAAACCCCTTGGCCAGTCTGCAGAGTCAGCGAAACATACTAGGACAGCTAACCGCCAAGCAATTAACAAGACCTCCCGAACTTCCTCTTGTTAGTGCTACCGGTCAGCGCCTGGTGGTCAACCCCCAAAGCCTCAGCTACTCGGCGAACGGGGCGTGGATGGTCGTTGAGGTCATGGCTGGCAGCTTCACCCGCATCAACTTGGCAACCCTGGAGCAAAAGGAATTTGCCACGACCTATTCGCGGCAAGGCAGTCCGGCGCTAGACAGCTCCTCGGTCACAATTAGCGGTGACGGCCGTTACGTGGCCGTCGAAAATACTTACGCCACCGAATTCAAAGTGTATGACCTGCACAGCTGTAGTGGCGACCGCTGCGTTAGCTATAACTATTGGCCGTTCATCGGTAGTCATATACCTGGACTGCGTTACTTGTCGCACGTTCGGTTCGTCAACGACGGATTGTTGAGCTTCGACGCTACCACCGGTGATTCAGCGACTTCTGGCACTTACGAACTAGCGCCAACGGCCGGTATTCAATCGCTGCTCAACTACCTGGGGCTTGGCGACTCATATAGTTCGGGGCAGGGCGCTTTTGACTACCTCGGTGGCACTGACAGCGACGATAACCGCTGCCACCTGTCGATCAACTCCTACCCGATGCTGCTGACGCGTGATCTATACAGCGGCGTCGGGGGTCATAGTGTGGCCTGCTCCGGGGCGATAGCCCGCGACGTTGGCGATCTGCGGGACAGCTACCGAGGCCAGGTCAAATCCAGCCTCAGTTGGAACGAACTACAGCAACAACAGCCAGCGCTGCTGGCCAGCATCATGTCTAACTATCTGCCGGGGTATGTCGCTCAACAGCGTTTTGTGGAACAGTACCAGCCGGCTGTCATCACTCTGGGGGTTGGAGGTAATAACATGGGCTTTGGCAATATTTTGCAGCGCTGTGTCAGACCAGCGGCCAGCCTGAGGACGGTAACCAACACCTGTTTTTCCACCTATGAAGACCGTCGAGAATTGTTGTCGTTGATCAACCGCACTGGCCGCGAGCTCCAGAGTCTGTACCAACAGCTGCAACGCCAGGATCCCAGCGCAACGCTTTATGTTGTCGGCTACCCTAGCATTGCAGTCGACAACGGTCAGTGCGCAGTTAATGTCCAGTTCAACACCCTGGAGCTGGCCTTTGTACAGCAGGTAGTTGACGCCATCAACCACACCATCAGTCTGGCGGCTAGCGCCTCAGGAGCTCACTACGTCGACATCTCGCAGGCGCTGGTTGGCCACCGGCTGTGCGAAGCCAGCAGATCTGTTGTGGCGGTCAACGGTCTAACCGCCGGTGACGACGGTGGATTTGGGAGCCTGCACTTCCTGGGCGGCGAAAGCTACCACCCAAATGCCCTCGGTCATCAGCTGATAGAGCAATCCATCCTGACTAGCACCGACAACTTGAGACTGGCCCGTGACGCTGCTAGCCCAGTGGCCTCAGCTATGGACAGTACGCTGCTTGATGCTCCAGTTTCGGGTCGTCCGGTACGGCAACTATCCTTCGGTGAGTTGACGACGACTGTTAGACCCAGGGCCGGACAGATGCTAGACATAAAGGTTGACATGCTTGGGGCGGGATTGACTACCGATCAGCTTTACCATATCCGTCTTGATGGCAGTGACCTCGACCTCGGAATTCTGCCGGGTAGCGGCGAAATAAGCGTTACCCTACCGCCCGGGATTGTGCCTGGAGTACATAGCATAGACCTTATTGGCGACAACCAAATCGAGCAACCGATCGACATCAGTCAACTAATCGTTGTCGTGCCCGACGGACCACTCGGAGACTGTTGGCCAGCGACCGACAGTGGCCTCGACGAAGATGGTGACGGACTGGACGATGGCTGCGACCCGGTGGTGCAGCCAAGTAGCGGTGGCCCAACCTCAACCGGACAACCTCCGACAAGTTCTGCGCCAACCTCGTCATCCATACCAACAAACAGCAGTCCCTCTGGTGTCACGCTGGCGCTAACTATCCAGGGCGGCGCTAGCAGCCTTGTCGCCGGCAGGGCGGTGGCTCCTGTTGCGATCGAGG
>JBDSWU010000047.1:0-4393 GCA_039926445.1 Saccharimonadales bacterium (SeqCode) | reverse complement strand
TTAACGGCATTGTAAAAAGTATTTACACATGTTATAATATACTCAATGAGTGTAGAGAATTACAGCATATTAGAAACAGGAACAAACGACTTTTTGGGTGTGATCGGCGCATTCCTTGATTTGAATGACCCACATTCCCAAATTCTGCTGTCCCAATACTTGGCTCAAACTAATCCCGCTGTAATCGAACCACGACTAGACACACCGCTAGTTCTCTCTGGAACTAATGGAGTAGACGGCGAGCAGCGACCTGCATGCAGAGATGCTAACCCGGATATATTTTTCCCATCCTCCGGCAAAGGAGAAAACTCTTCGTCAACTCGAGCTGCCAAGCTGATCTGCGCTGGTTGCGTTATGAAGGAAGCTTGTCTTGAGACTGCACAACAGGTGGATATAGAACATGGTGCTTTTGGCATCTGGGGCGGGATGACGGCTGCAGAGCGGCGTGGATTGAACCGCTTGAAGCACAAAAAGTGGTAAGAGGCTTGCGTTACTCTGTTAATTCGTGTAGAATCGTACAGATATGTCAAATGTGATCAAAGAGATTAGCGATAGCTTCAAGAAGTCAGCAGTAGTTGACGTTCGTTCTGGTGACACTGTCAAAGTCCACCAAAAGATTCGTGAAGGCGCCAAAGAACGTGTCCAGATTTTCCAAGGTCTGGTTATTCGGACTGACATGAAAGGCTCACACACCTCACGCATAACTGTTCGGCGCATCGCCAGCGGTATCGGCGTCGAGAAGAGCTTCCTACTACACAGCCCACTTATTACACAAGTTGAAGTCACCAAGCGATCCAAAGTACGCCGCAACTACCTCAGCTACATGCGCGACCGCACCGGCAAAGCTGCCCGTATGACTGGTATCGATTTCGATAAGCGTTCAGTCAATGACATCCACGACGCCGATGCGGAAGCCGCAGAAGCTGAAATCAAAGCCCAAGTCGCCGTAGAAGCTGAAGCCAGAGCCGACGAAAAAGCTGCCGAATCCGCCGAGCTCGATGCCAAGGCTGCTGCAGTCGAAGCTCGCCACGCCGAAACCGCCTAATTTGCGCCTTGTGCCAAGCACATTTAATCAAATGTTAATAAGTTTATAGCCAGTAACCGTATACTAACAACCATGGTAGTTGTTGGTATTGATGAAGTTGGGCGCGGCTGCTGGGCCGGACCGTTAGTGGCCGGAGCTGTGGTTTTGGGTGAGCCGATTTCAGGTCTTCAAGACTCCAAAAAACTCTCGGCTAAGCAGCGTGAGCGATTGGATTTACTGATACATGAATCGGCACGGGCAATTGGATTGGGCTGGATCTGGCCAGCAACAATTGACGAGATTGGTCTAACTGAAGCGGTGCGCCAGGCAATGCAGTCAGCATTGAAGGAAATTGACGTTGGATATGACGAAGTTATCATCGACGGTAATCTAAATTTTTTAGAGTATTTACCCAAGACGAGGGCCCTGATAAAAGCAGACGATAGCATCCCGGCGGTTAGCGCTGCGTCGATCGTAGCCAAAGTAGCCAGAGATAATTATATGACTGAACTAGCTTTGAAGCTGCCAGAATATGGCTTTGAAAAACACGTCGGATATGGCACGGCGTCTCATTTGGCGGCCTTGCAGGCGTACGGTGTTACGCCGCATCACCGCAGATCATACAAGCCAGTAGCTGCTCTGTTACAATAGGCTTCTATGAATACCACTGAATCGGGACGTAAGGCGGAGGAAGCGGCGCGGACATATCTGGATATGCGCGGTTACCGCGTGGTTGAGCAAAACTTTCGTCGACCGCACACTGAGATCGATATTGTAGCCGAAAAGGACAATGTCATTTACTTCGTTGAAGTTAAGTATAGGATCGATTATGAGCAGGGTGGTGGACTGGAGGCAATAACCGCCAGCAAACTGCAGCGTATGCGCCGCGGTGCCGAGACCTGGGTTGCCGAGTACAAGTGGCGTGGCGAATACTGCCTGGCAGCCGTCGAGATTGCCGGACGCGAATATATGGTCATGAACTTCATCGACAACGCTTATTAGTCTTATATGGATTTGAAGTAGGCTTGCAAGGCGGCCAAATCGCGAGCCTTCCAGGCGGCCTGCCACTCGATGGTTTCGATGGCCTGTTTGATAGGTCGATCAAAGGCCGGGCTCAGTTTAGTCTCGAAAAAGGCCTTGAATTCAGGCAGGAAGTTGAGGTCACTATGGACTCGACCAGCGTAGATCGGCATTCGGAAGAAGCTGAGGTCGCTGCCAAGGTTGTCGACTAGCCACTGCCAATTCTCCTGTAGCCATTGCCAGCTAGCCTTGCGAGCGTGGCGGTTCATGAAGCTATAAGCGATCCAGTAAGGAGCGTCTTGCAAGCGAACTTGGTCGGTGGTTATTAAGGCTAGCGCCCGATCGACGAGTTCCGGCTGTTTGAAGTTGGTCAAAGCGGCAGCAACGGTGACGCGCTCCTCGCTGTTTGTGCTGCCGTTGTGGAGCTGCAGTAGTTTGTCGAATTCGTCTGAGCCGCCCAGGCGAGCAACGGTGCCATATACCACACCGCGCAAATCAGGGTGGATATCTTCGGAGGATTTAGCAGCTGCAAAACGGGCTTTAGATTCGGCTACAACACTTGGCTCCTCCGCAAATGATGCCAGCCCAAGAATAGTTGGGCGCAACAAGCTGTCAAAGTGACTGTCGCTCGGGCGCTCGTCCCAGCCTAGGCGTTCTAGTTGCTGAGCGACTAGCTGCCGCATAAAGGGCTTCATCTGGTCACGCAACAGGTCGTCGTCCATAACCAGGCGTATGCCACCGATGTTGCCTGATATCACGTCCCAGACCACCGTGCTGTCCTCGTCGGTGTACTTAGACAGCAGCTTCAAAGCATCGACAGAAGATGCGTAGCCGGCTTTAGCGGCCTCGAAAGCGTCGCTGAGTAGTCCCAGCCGATCTACGTCGGCCAGCTTGGTTATGTCTAATTCAGCCATGAAGCCAGGGTCATAACCGACGCGGTAGAAACCGGTGCGTCCGGGGTTTATTAGTTCAAAGTCAGAGCGGGCTATGGAATGAGATTGTGCGGTCATGGTCTGGCCATTACCGAGCGGTATTGGCCACAAAGTTGGTGTCTTGGGCGCCAGCGGGTTGAGGCTAAACAGGCTTTGCTCGAGCACAATACTGTCTTTGCTGACAGTCGCAGCCACGAACGGATATCCAGCCTGAGTGATCCATGCGGTCATAAACTCAGTAACTGGTTGGCCAGCGACCTCTTCCCAGGCCCGCCACAGGTCGACAGCGTCAGTGTTGGCGTAGGCGTGTCGCTGCAAGTAAAGCCGCAGTCCGTCGCGGAAAGTATCGGCGCCGAGGTGCTCATGAAGTTGAAGTAAAACCGACGCACCCTTCTCATAACTGATGGCGTCAAAGATGGTGCGGATTTCATCGGGGTGCTTGACTTCGACCTGTATCGGATGGGTGTTTTCTAATGCATCCTGCTTGAGTGCCAGACCTTGTTCATCGACTATGAACTGAGTCCAAACCTGCCAGTCGGGGAAAAGGGCATCGATTGCTAAGTAGCTCATCCAGCTGGCAAAGCTTTCGTTCAGCCACAGGTCAGTCCACCAGCGCATGGTCACCAGATTGCCAAACCACTGATGGGTTAGCTCGTGAGCGACGACATTGGCGACGTATTGCTTGAGGTGAAGTGACGTATTTTTGGGGTCGACCAGCAGTGCTTGCTCTCGAAAAGTGATACAGCCCCAGTTTTCCATGGCGCCAGAGGCGAAGTCCGGCAGCGCCACAAAATCGCACTTGGCTAGAGGGTAGGGGATGTCGAAGTAGTCGTTATAGAATTCCAGGCATTTGACGGCAGTGTCGAGAGCGAACTTGGTGTGTTGAACGTTGTCGGGAGTGGCATAAGTTCGAACCAGAACGCCGTCGCGAGTTGTAGCTTCCAAAGCATCGAGCTCACCAAAAACGAAGGCCAGCAAATAGGTTGACATCTTGGGCGTCGTTTCAAAGGTTGTAACTAGTTTGTCACCTTTGGACTGCTGGGATTGCACCGGAGTGTTGCCAATCACCGTCCTGACCGTCGGAGTGACTAGTGTCAAATCGAAGGTTGCTTTGGCCTCAGGTTCGTCAATGCAGGGGAAGGCTTCGCGGGCATGATGGCTCTCAAACTGTGTCGCTAGCAGCATTTTATCTTCTTTCCCGTCTTTAAATCTACAGGGGTATATTCCGTTCATATGATCAGTTATTTTGCCGCTAAAGGTCATTGTCACGGAATAGTTGCCAGCAAACAGCTGCTCTTTGGTGTGAAGTCTGACTTCATATAGACTTTTGTGAGTATTTATCCTATCTACCTCTAGTTGTACATCACCCTTTTTGTCATGTTTGGTAATGATTGCGCTATGAATTCGCAGACCTTGC
>JBDSWU010000046.1:0-7177 GCA_039926445.1 Saccharimonadales bacterium (SeqCode) | reverse complement strand
TGATAAAAAAAGCAAACAACGAGCAAAAGAGCTTTTTGGCAGCAGTGAGCTAGCCTCGTTTGAGGTAGGCACGACTAAAGGTCTACTGGCAATTCATCAATACCTCTTTGACAACCTATACGATTTCGCAGGCAAAATTCGTTCCAAGAACATTAGTAAAGGCGGATTTACATTTGCATCTGCGGTGTACTTATTAAGCGGCTTAGCAGAAATTGAAAAATTACCAGAAACGAGTTTCAAGGAGATTGTAAAAAAATATGTCGAGATGAACATTGCGCACCCTTTCATGGAAGGCAACGGACGTAGCACTCGTATCTGGCTGGATTTGATATTGAAGAAAAACCTAAACCAATGTATTGATTGGGAGAAAATAAATAAAAATGACTACTTTAACGCTATGGAGCGTAGCCCAATCAACGATTTAGAGTTGCGAGAACTACTACGCACAGCACTAACCGATAAGATAGATGACCGTGAAGTTTTCATGAAAGGCATCGACCAATCATACTACTATGAAGAACCCGACGATTACAAAGGCTGAGCAGCATCCTGCCTTATGATGGTTATAACTTCCTCTACAGTTGTGAGCCAGACAAAGCGGAGAAAAGTGCAGACCTAGTTCTTAGACCTGTCAGTCTATACTCTACGTGAAAATATATAGTTAAGTAGTATTTTTCACGTAAAGTATGCTACAATATACTTATGATTAATCAAATCACTAAAGACCGTATAACTACTTTGTACGAACAATACAAAAAGCTTGTTAAAAGCAAACCAGAAGCAGTGCGTGAGATTGCGGTAGCTGAAATACCAGAAATGGTATACAACAGTAACGCTATAGAAAACTCTACCCTGACACTGAAAGATACGGAAGATATTCTGCTTCGAGACTCAATCAAAAAAGATCATGACATACGAGAGATATACGAAGCCAAAAACCTAGCTAAAATTACAGAAATGCTACTCAATAATCCTATTAGCACCGTTACTGCTGAATCAATGATACAGTTTCACAAGATACTACTCGGAGGTATTAATGATGAATGGGCTGGCAGATTCCGTAGCGGTAAAGAATGGGTGCGAGTAGGCGCGCACATTGGGGCGAATCCTGATTTCGTAGAGAGGTTAATACAGGAACTTACGACAGATTACATCAAGAGTAGTAATCGTTATTTTCTCGATGAAATCGCATGGTTTCATGCCGAGTTTGAAACAATCCATCCGTTTAACGATGGGAACGGACGATTAGGTCGTGTTCTAGTCAATCAGCAACTTATGAATCTGGGTTATCCGCCTATAATCATCCCTAACAAGGGTAAACATACGAGCTATTATCCGGCTTTTGATTCATATCGTATTACAGCTAAACACGATGATTTTACAGAACTTTTTGCTGGTCTACTTATAGAGTCACTTTATAAGAGAACCACGCTTTTGTCGGCACCGAAAATTATTACAGTATCGGCTTTGGCAAAAGCAAACAATGTAGCCGGCAACATAGCGGCTAACAAGGCTAGTCGAGGAACTATCCCTGCATTTAGAATGCGCGAAAAATGGATGATAGCCGCTGACTTTACTGAGTATTTTGATACTTTAAAAGGGTAAGCCAAGGTTAAGTGAGCCTATAAATCTGGTGGTAATTACGCTTGGTTCAAATCCAGTTCCCGGAGCCAAGCAAAATCCATCTCGCAAGAGGTGGTTTTTATTTGGCTTTGACGGTTGGTCACTAGAATCAGATGCTACAGCATACTGGTTCGGTAGAGCGAGGACGAGCGCAGGAATTTATTGCGGGCACGCCGCAGCGGCAAAGCGAAGCGACCCAGCCAGAGCCAGGATGCTTATGTTTAATCAACTTCTTATGGTGTCTTTTTGTTTGCTATACTTGCTAAAGGAGAAGACGTATGTTCGAGAAATTAGGTAATGCGTTAAAAAGCGACAAACCAGACGAGTATTACGGAAGTGAATTGCTTGCTCAAGGTTCTTCGTATGTCAATATACGTGGCGCAGGAACACCTGAAGAATCCGCTCGCTTGCGAGAAGCGCTTACTGCATCACTTGATGAGTATTATCAGGATATTGCAGGAGTGTCTGAAAACAAGACAGAATAGTTGCGAAGCTCGCCTACTAGCTAGCAAAGACTCAGATTCTGATATACTTATGCGGAAAAAATTTTTGATAAACTTTAACGAGTGAGAAAATTTGACCTAATCATGTTTATTCGAATAGTGTTGTTGCTGTCTATAATCGTGATCAGCGTTGGCATATACCGTCATTACCAGAACAAGTGCGAAATAAGTGCCAACTACTTCTCCACTCACCCTAACTTTTGTCAATAACGAACGGATTTTTATGAAAAATATCAAAAAGTACACCGTAATCATTCTTGTATTTTTGTTAGGTATTTCAGCTGGAGCATTCGTCACTCGCATGCACTACAAATCACTTTATCGTAATAGTAGTATTTGTAGTCACGTGGATTACTACGATAAAAGCGGAAAGCAGATTTTATTTTCCGACAAGGCTTGCACAAACTGAGCCGATCTATGGTCCAGCACAAGTTCACGATGCTATTATCGTTTAGTATACTGAACGTATGAAGTTCATCGCACTATTACGTGGAATTAACGTTGGCGGAAACAATAAGGTGGCAATGTCTGACCTCAAAAGTTGTTTCGAAACCATAGGTTGTAAAAATGTCGTTACATATATTAATTCTGGCAATGTCATCTTTGAGTATAAGCAAGCAGCTACCGTCAAGCTCACTACGATGTGTGAAGATGCGATAGAAAAACAGTTTGGTTTTCATATCATCTGCTCAGTTATATCTGCCGATGAACTGCTTGGGGCGATGAAGCACGCGCCCAAATGGTGGAATAACAGTGACGCTAAGCACAATGCAATTTTTGTAATTGCTCCAAAAAAAGCTGATGAAATAGTAGAGGAGATCGGCCAAGCAAAGCCAGAATATGAAAAGATAGCGGTCCATCATCCCATTATTTTCTGGTCAGCGCCGATCAAAACATTTAGCCGAACAAGGTACAGCAAAATTGTCGGCACTAAGGCGTACCAGTCAGTTACCATTCGAAATGCTAATACTACCAATAAGTTAGCTGAACTATGTAGGCATCCGACTAGTCCGTAACCTGTCGTCTGAGCCAGGACGATCATGCATAACAAGACTTCGTCGGAAGACTTATTGATTTGCTATAATGCACCTCATGAAGAGTAAATCAAATGAGGCTGAGCTTCAGCGGTTGAGGACTGAATCATATATCGAGGAAACCGGCAATATTGCTGAAGAAGTCGGTGGAATAGCACTGAGAGGTAGTATAGAGCATATATTTACACTTGTAGACCCAAACAAACTAGGGGTTTACATCAATATTGGCTTAATATATGACGCAGCCTACCCGGGCCTCGGTCATTATATGGCGAAGCGGATCTTTGAGCCCAGCAACTGAAGTTGTATAGTATAGATATCTATGACAGAGGCCTTGCCAAGAGGTGTCCGGAGAAGTGGGAGCCTGACAACCCCGAAAAATTTGGAACTGATGAGTTCGTAGAGTTTGATTCAATGATCAATATCCGTCCTCGGCAGCAGAATATGTCGCGAGGCGTGGAAGATGAGAGCATCAGGCGGCAGATCATAGATTTAGTATCTCAGAAGGTAACAGCATGAGCACTCAATACAGCATAGACCAAGAGAAGTGGGCCAGGCTTAATATCTTTAACCAGATGGGTAACATTTATAGTGAAGTTGGACGATCGTTTGAAACACTGGGTGACATTGATACAAAAAAACATGATGAGGCACTCAGTCGAGCAATCGACCTTTTTGATGCAACAATCTTAGCACTCAGCAAGACAAAATCGCCAAAAGCAAAAGAAGTCTCACGATCTAAAGAGGAGTTTTTGACGACAGTGATGAACAAAAATGCCTCCCAGCAATCAATTCAAAGCCTAGATCGCTACTTTATGCAGTTTGCTGTCGCAGCTCGCCTTAATCGATAAGTTGCGAAGCTCATATACTAGCGGGGGCCAAGCCGCTCACGCTTAAAAGACTTCTCCGGAAGTCTTTTTATTTTGATATTATGTAACGTATGAATGATAAGAGACCGAGACTGGCGCTATTTTGCGGTATACCAGGTTCCGGCAAAACAACACTTGCCAAGAGGCTTGAAAGTAATGGCGAAGGTATACGAATTTGTACTGACGACTGGCAGGCTGATTTAGAAGTTAAGAGCGGACCCATGTACGATGACTTCCACGAACGGCTTCAGAAAAGATTGTACAAGCTAAGCATTGAGCTACTTCAGAGTGGTCAAGATGTAATCCTTGAAGATGGTTTATGGATGGAGCAGGAACGGGCAGAGAAGTTAGCAGATGCCAAAAGATGCGGAGCCACTGTGGCATTGCATTTCTTTGACTTATCGTTTAATGAAACCTTGCATAGGCTAGAGGCAAGAAATACGGAACAACCACATGGTATGGTAGCTATGAATAAAGACGACCTTCAAGTGTGTTGGGATTTGTTTCAGAAGCCAAATGCCGAAGAATTGAGCGAATTTGATGAGGTATATATCTATACTGATTCCACGCTTGCTAATGATTTTGTTGCGCAAGAATGTTTAAATGATGAGAATATGATACATCGTGGACATGCAGGCGCAAAAGAAGTGTAAAGAGATGCGCTTTGCCTGACATACAGTTATCTGATAACATTCGTTTGTGAAGCTAACACCCAAGAGCATCAACTGGACCGTCGGCATTGGTTTTGTAAGCCTGATGCTTGGATACTTAGCCGCTCTTCCAATTACATTTTATAGTGGATTAGCTGGATGGGCCGCCAATTGCGCCAATGGATCTAGTCATACGTGCAGTGTCGATTTCGTCATTTCGAAAACTGTTAGTGAGGCAGTTATCCTTGGCGTTGCAGTTCTCGTAGGTTCACATCTACTCCGTAAAGTGTACGGTCCTAGCTATAATCACAGTAGGGTCAATGCGGTGCAGATTGCCTTGTTGGTTGTTGGCTTGAACCTAATCGACATTGTTTGGTGGGGACATCTGAATTCGCGTTTTTTAGTTGATTCGCATATTCGGTACGGTACGTTAGTACTGCTAGTTTTTTGGATGGCATACCCTGCGTATCTGCGGTACGAGGCCAACACCCTACTTAATGGGCGCTTACCTCGCTCGTTAACCAATACGATAAATCTAGATATAAGCCATGTTAGTGCCTCAACTATCAGAAGTATGAAGCGTATCGCACTGATTATCGGTACGTTCGTGGCCCTGTGTTTGTTAATCTATACGATTTTATATAAGGCGACTGGCTAGAAGTTAGCACATACGGGATGAGGGGCGTAGTATGAGGGAATGAAGCAGAACACCCCTGAGTACAGGCGCGTACATGAATTTCTAAAGAAACATCAGTCTGGAGTTCTGTCTACGGCTGGTGACGCTGGATCAGTCTGGGGCGCAACAGTTTACTTCGTGACTGACGATGATCTCAATATCTACTTTGTCACCCGCACTGGAAGTTTTAAATACAAGAACATTCAGACTCAGCCATTTGCAGCACTGACTGTCAGTGACGGCGAGGCACAGATCACGGTGCAGCTTTCTGGAGAGGTATCACAAATGCCTATCAACAAGTACATGGACATATTTTTTGATAAATTTGCAGCCATGCGACCTGAGGGCGACTTTGACTGGGCGCCACCGGTCGACAAAGTGCACGAGGGCAACTACATGCCGCTCCAGCTCACTCCGTCGCGCATGCAATATGCCGACTATGGCAAGCGCCGCATCGAAGTCCGCGGCAACTACATAGAGCAGATCCTTCCGTAGTATCGGCGGTATATAGGGCTTATGATTCTATCTGATAAGATGTAAGCATATGCATGATGTAAATGTAGCTCGGGCGCTGATGGGTGATAGTCTGGCTTTTCACATCATTTTTGCGATGTTGGGCGTTGGCTTGCCGCTCATCATACTGCTCGTCGAACAGCTGGGGTTGCGCCGCAAAGATCCGTTAATCCTGGAGCACGCCCGGCGTCTGTCGCATGCCAGTATACTACTGGTTGTTGTCGGTGTGGCCTCTGGCACAATTATATCGATACAGATGTCGCTGGTTTGGGGACACCTGATCAAGTTTGGTGGGCCGGTGCTCGGTCTGGCGTTTGGCTGGGAGGGCTACGCATTTATGCTGGAGTCAGTATTTTTGGCGTTCTATGTCACCTCTTGGGGCAAGATAAAGGGTTGGAAACATTGGCTTATCGGTGTTCCGGTGGCGCTTGGTTCACTCGGCTCGGCATTTTCGATAACTCTCGGGAACGCTTGGATGCAAAATCCTGGCGTGCTCAAAATAGTCGATGGCAGCGTGGTCACGCAGAATCCGTTAAGTCTATTGCTGACTAAAACCGCATTGTTCATGACGACTCACTCGATCATCGGCTACTATCTGGCGACTGCGCTGTGTGTACTGGGCATCTACGCTTATTACAGCTTGCGCTATTCGCCTGTCGGCAAGGAGCGGGACGCAGTTCGACAGATCATGTTCCGGCTGGCTGCTACTTCTGTATTCTTCGTGGTCGTCACGGGGTTAATCGGACACTTGCAGACACAGTTTTTAGCCAAATCACAGCCTCGCAAATTCGCTGCACTCGAGATGGTCGAACAGAGCGGATCACATCAGCCGTATATCCTATTTGGCGAGTGGAAGGCTAACGGAACGGTTGATGGTGGCCTGCGAATTCCAAGTGGTCTAAGCCTATTGACTGGCAATAGCCCAAACACGCGATTGCAGGGCCTAAGCGACTTCCCAAAGCAAGATTGGCCGATGCTTTTCATCAATAAGCTTTTTGAGGTCAAGCTGTTGCTGGTTGCGGTCATCGCTGTCATCCCGCTGGCATATGTCGTACTTGATTTTGGGAGGCTCCGCAAGCTGTGGGGAGAGCTACGTTTTAGCCGGGTCTACTTGTGGGCAATGATACTGGTAGGTCCGATTGCAATTGCTGTTGTCGAGCTAGGTTGGCTGGTCGCCGAATTTGGCAGACAGCCGTTCGCCGTCAACGGCTATCTGCGAACTAGCGAAGCATTTAGTGCGACGTCGACAGTGGCCAGTTGGGGATACATATTTCCAGCCCTATTCCTGGTGCTCTTCGCTGTTAGCGGC
>JBDSWU010000045.1:0-6240 GCA_039926445.1 Saccharimonadales bacterium (SeqCode) | reverse complement strand
AATAGGCATAGTAGGGTTGCCCAATGTTGGGAAGTCGACATTGTTCAATGCCCTGACGGGTAGTCGGATTTTGGCGGCCAATTATCCGTTTGCGACGATTGAGCCGAATACTGGGATCGTGCCGGTGCCTGACCGGCGCTTGGCAGAGCTGAGTCGGCTTTATCATGACGCGCCGATCAAGCCAGCCACCGTTACCTTCGTCGACATCGCCGGCCTGGTGGCGGGCGCCAGCGAGGGGGAGGGTCTGGGCAACCAATTCCTGAGCCACATCCGCAGCACTAACGCTATCGTTCAGGTGGTGAGGGCCTTTGATGACCCCAATGTTATCCACGTCGACGAGCAACACGATCCGCGCAAAGATATAGAAGTCATCAACACTGAGCTGGTGCTGGCCGATCTGCAAACCATCACCAAACGTATCCCAAAGTACGAAAAAGACGTCAAATCCAACCCTAAACTCAAGCCGATCATGGACCAGTACGTACAAATCAAAGCCTTATTGGACGATGGTGAACCCCTGTGGCAGCACGATATCGACCTCAGCCTAATGGGCGATTTGCAGTTGTTGACTATGAAGCCGATTATTTACTTGTTCAATCTCGATGAAAATGGCCTGACTGACACCAGTTTGCAAGACAATTTGCGGGCTTTGGTAGCGCCTGCCCAGTCACTTTTCGTCTGCGCCAAACTTGAAAGTGAGCTCAAGGAGCTCGACGAGGCCGACGCTGTGGAACTGCTGGAAAGCTACGGTCAGACTGAGTCTGGCCTGATCCAGCTGATACATGCAGCCTACCAGACGCTTGGGCTGCAGAGCTACCTAACTGCTGGTGACCAAGAAGTGCGGGCCTGGACTGTAGCGGTCGGAGCTACGGCACCGCAAGCGGCTGGGGTGATTCACGGCGACTTTGAGCGTGGCTTTATCGCGGCTGAGGTCGTTGCCTTCCCCGACCTAGTTAGCGCCGGCACTTTAGCTGCCGCAAAATCGGCCGGCAAGGTGCGCACCGAAGGTAAAACCTACGTCATGCAGCCCGACGATATCGTCGAGTTTAGATTCAATGTATCAAAATAGTGCTTAGCTAGCGCCGGCGACCTGTGTTGGCACAGCACCGGGAGCCACTTGTTGGCTATGAGCGTGGAACGATGGCCGGCCAAACTTGCGATTGCGTAGAGCCATCGGCAGTTTGGAGTAAGCAATGCTCAACGGGTTGATCTCGAGCGGGTTATGTGGGGCGTGAAATCGTGTTGGGGCTGGCGCGGCCTCAGACAAAGCCGGCGCCGGATTGACTGCCGCTGCGATTGCAGTTTTGCGACCATATATCTCTTGCATGCCTTCGGCGTACAGTTCAGCCATCTGTGGACTGGCTGGCGAAGGCTGAAAGGTTGGCGTATCGGCTGCCACGCTCGATTGCGCTGGCAGATTTAACTTTTCGCCACCGTCAATCTGACCAGATAGTGCCACCGGTCGCGAACCAGATTTGTCCAGCTCACGGTACTGTTTGAGCAAACTTTGGGCGAACAAAAAGTCCGAAAGCTCAGGACTGGGCTTTGCAGCAGCAGGCATTTCTACGCTATCTCCAGCCTTTTGAGTCGCGATGTTTTGTATCTGTTCACGCAGTGCTTCCTGTTGTTGATGCTGGGCGATCAGGTAGGCCTGCAGCTGTTGGTTGATCTGTTCGAGGTGCTGTTTTTGGTCTTGCTGACCTGCTGATTCGCTACGCTTTGAGTCAGCCATACAGTGTTGTACGTGAGCCAATAGCTTGCGCAGTCGTGGTTGGTTATAACTCTTGAACAATAGAGTTTTGTACCCGGCACAGATGCTAATCTGAGCGCCAAGTAAGCGGTGGCTATAGTCTAGCTCGTTGATCATATCAAAGCGTAAGTCCTCGACCGTCAGATAGTTGAGGGGCTTTTTGTCGACCAATAGCAGTCGAACGTTTGTGGCCACAAGTAGCGCAAAACCGCCCTCGTACATGCCATTAACGCATTCATATATGACTTCATCATCCATCAGGATGTGTGGTAGTTCGTTGAGCTCGGTACGGCCCCAACCATGCAGGTTAAACTTGAGCTTCTTGAGCTGTGCGTCGACAGATTGTTTGCTGACCATGTCCCAACCTCCCATTACTTGTACGTACATCATAGTTCAACTAGCACTATAAAAAGGTGAAAATACTCACTAATCACCTGCGATTTACATCACAAAGCTGTATCACAAAGCTGTAAACTAGCGTAATATTTGACTTGTGCAGCAATCAGCATCATAATATACACATGTTGGCAACTCTCCGACAAACAGCTGAGTTCGTGGATTTGTTCAAAACACACGGCATCAAGCAAACTTTCCGCAAAGGTGATTTCATCATTCGTCCGGGCGATACGCCACAGGGCGTTTTTTATATCAATCAAGGCCTGGTCAAGGCTTACGACATCACCAAATACAACGAAGAGAACTTGCTGATTATTCGTAAACAAGACGAGATTTTCCCGCTAATCTGGGCCATCACTGGCCGTGAGCGCAGCATCATATACCAGGCGTTGGCGCCGACCACTACCTGGCAGATCAAACGCGAAGTGCTAGTCGAGTTCATGGAAAGCCACCCCGGCGCACTAGCGCCACTGCTGGACATGACTATCGAAATGTATAAGCTTCACGGTGAGCGCATCCTCAATCTGGAGTATCGGACAGTTCGCGAACGCATCATCTCTTTCCTAATCACGATGAGCGGGCGCTTCGGGAAGCAGACAGACGCTGGTCTACTTATAGAGGTGCCTCTGCGTCACCAGGACATAGCCAGTTCGATCAACGCTACCCGCGAGACAACTAGTCGCGAACTGTCGGCGCTGGAGCGTAAAGGGCTGCTCAGCAACAGCCAGTCACTGATTTTGCTCCAGGATCTACCTGCCCTGCGTAAACTATTAGGCTAAATACTGGTCAGGCCTGACTCAATGGTAAACGCTTACTTCCAGCGCAGTACGATATCTTCTATCGTTTTGACTACAACCTCATGATCGGGCACGTCCTGAACATCATAATAATGGTTGGTGTCGATGTAGTTTTCTAGCACATTCAGACAGATGATCTCGTCGGCCATAATGTGCATCCGATCAACCGCCTGGACACTGGCAAACGGGACTGCAACTATCAGTTTTGCATACTCAACCGGCTTCAGGAACTCTTGGGCGAGGTCGAGCGCAAAACCGGTCTTGAGACCGTCGGACACGAGGATAATATTCTGGCCATGCAGATGTTTTTTGTCTATCAGCCCTCCATTACCGAGTAGCTGGTTCATCTCATGCATCTTATTGAACTTTTCCTGCTCTACAAAGCTAAAATAGTCCCCCATCATTTCGTCAATTTCACCCTTGGTGTAGTACTGGTTAAAGGCTACATTGCCCTCTGAGGTGATGCCGGCGATGGCATTAGGCTCACGCGGTAGCATAATCTCGGCCGTCAGCAGCATAGTAAGTATGCAATGGAGCTCGGCTGCAATCTCAACACCGACCATCGCGCCGCCATCACTTAGCGCAATCACCGCGCAGTTTTCGTAACGATACTTCGGTATCAGCTGACTTGCTAGCATACGACCAGCCTGCAACCGGGAGGCGAAATACATACTGTCTAGTGTATCCTGCTGGCTACGATAAGCTCAAGCACATTATGGACTTGGCGTCGCCATGACGGTCTGTATAGCCCGCATGACGTTGGCAATCTTGCCATAACTGCCGCCCTCAGACATGATTGTCACAACTGATCGTCGCCCACCAAACTCGATAATCGCCGTGTCGTGAGTGACTTTGCTGTTATTGCCAGTTTTGTTGAAAAGCGTACAATCGCTGCAACCAGCCGGTATACCACTTCGGTAGCTCTGGCGACTCAAACTACTGAGCAAGAAAGCTGTGGTGTCGGCGTCGAACAGCCGTCCTTCTGTCAATGCAGTCATTAATCGAGTAGTGTCAGCGGCAGTCGTGGTAGGCCCACCACCGTCGTTCAGGTTCGTCCCTGTGAAACCAGCAGCGTGAATCTGGTTATCTATGTATTTCCAGCCGACATAGCCTCCAATAGCATCACCACAAGGGTTGTCAGATACCCGGATCATCAGATCGACACATGTTCGGACATCCTTGCCGCCCACTTTTACGTCACCCCATTGGCCAAACGGCAGTTTTTGGGCCAGGCCATACGCAGCGTAGAGCTTGTAAAGGCTGGCCGTGATCATTGGCTGGTCTGCATTGCGCTGATACAAGTTGACATGGTTGTCCAGATCATAGATATCGACGCTCCAGCTGGTTGCCTGGTTTTGTGATATAGCTTGATCGACCGCCTCTCCATACAGAGACATTGTTGATGTTTCAGCCGTCAGTTGATCACTACGAGCCGCTGGGCTGGTGCTGACCCCCGGTGGATCAGTCGCCAACAGAGGCTTCGTATTGGCTACCAAGCGCGTTTGTGCCGGCTGATTTACGGCTATCGGTCGTCCCCAGTTCGCTCGCACACCTTGATTTATAAGCAGTAAGCTTAGTCCGACAACCAGTACATAAACGCCCGCCACAAACTGCGTCGACCGTGGTAGTCGTCGCTCCTGGTAGACGCCGCTATAGGCGTTGTAGTACGCGGTGGTGCGTTGTTTCATAAGTTTTGTTATTTGTGTGAGTTTTAGATTGGCCCGCGACTACAAAAAACCGGCTTTTTGCCGTTTTACTTCTCTGCCGTCACAAGGTACCAATATTTATTTTGGCGTTTTTATTGTCTACGCTGAGCCTTATTATAGCCCTTTATATCGCTTATGCAAGTTTTTTCAGGAGGTAGAAGCGCTCCTTGTTACCTTTGCTGCCGCTGACGGCCGAGTCAGCTTTATTTAAGATTTGGAAATAATTTAGCACCCAAGTCTCGAAGTCTTTCAAGATTTCGCGTCTTATTTTGTCATTTTTGATAACGCCCTTGTGTTTGAGCGAGCTTTGCCCGGCTTCAAACTGTGGCTTCACCATGATCGCCAGCCGAGTTTGCTTCGTACAAAGCTTGGATACACTTGGCAAGATTTCGCGTAAACTTATAAACGACACGTCGGCCAGCACCAGGTCGATCTGCTGGCTAGTTCTAAACTTCCGAATATCCGTCTTTTCATGCAGTTCAATCTGTGGATTCTGGCGCAGACTTGGGTGCAACTGGTCGGTTCCTAGCTCGACAGCAATCACTTTTTGGGCGCCATGCTTGAGCGCGTATTCGGTGAAACCACCCGTACTGCTACCGACGTCCAGCACGGTTTTGCCGTCGAACTGCAGGTACAAAGCCTCTGCCACGCTAGCCAGCTTTAGCCCTGCCCGGCTGACATACTGCTCGGTGGCCGTCAGTCGTATAGCGTCACGCTCTTCGACCATGAAGCCTGGTTTTTGCGGCTTCGGTAGCTTGCCGTTGACAGTCACCTGCCCAAGTTTAATATAACTCTCGGCCTGCGACCGCGTTGCTACTAACCCCAGCCGCACCATCTCCGTATCTAGTCGAGCTTTCATATATCCAAGACCTCTTTCGCTGGCGCCAGAAATAGGTCCGATAGATTATGGCCTTGTCGCCACTGCTGATAAACCCGTTGAATAGCGTGAAGCTCCATGTCGGATAGATAAGCATGGGCAGTCTTTTCGGTAGCCCATCTCTTTTGCAATCTGCCATCGTTCGGCCTTTCGACTACTTCACGGAACTTCGCCCCTAAAGCTGGGTTATAACGAAGTTCAGATTTGGCGAGCCGACGGTGCCTCATCCCCGGAGTCGTGTACATGCCTGCCAAGTATTCGGTGACGTACGCTAGTCCTTCAGTTGCCATGTGCTCCATTTTGGTATCACTCAAGGCATAGTGTTCGTACCTTACACCGTGTGCCACTTCGTGTGTGATGACCGACGCCCAACGATTGATCAGCTGTTGCTGGGGCCAGTCTTCGTACTCGCCCCTGACGACGATCAGCTCGAAATTTGTCTTGCCTGTCGATACCCCCTCAATGTCATCGGTCCGTGATCTGAACCTTTTAACGGCTCCGGTCTTGGGATAATCAAATCCAATCCCCAGCAACTCAACCGATGCTGCCGCATTCGACACAGACTCGTCCAATAAGGGCTCAGCATCGAGCCAAAGTGTGTTAGTCCAACCCGTACTGCGGAACAATTCGACTTCCGGATTTGCCATAGCGACTAGGCCTTGACTCGCTCTCGGTAGGCGCCAGTGGCGGTGTCAACGGAGATCATGTCGTCCT